>JACQED010000353.1 GCA_016200785.1 Chloroflexota bacterium | reverse complement strand
TCGATGCGTCGGAGCAGGCCGGGATCGCCATCGAAGCCTGCGTGTTCCTCGGCTCCAGCCCCATCCGGCAATATGCCGAAGGCTGGAACATAGACGCGCTTCTGAGATTGACCGAGTCGTCGGTGACGTTCGCCGTGACGCACGGCCTGCCGGTGATGTTCGTCACCGAAGACACCACCCGCGCCCGGCCCGAAGCCCTGCGGCAGATATACACTTGCGCCATTCGCAGCGGCGCCCACCGCATCTGCGCCGCCGACACGGTGGGCCACGCCACGCCCGAAGGCGTGCGGAATCTGATCCGCTATTTGCGCGGCGTGATTGACGAAGTGAATCCCGAAGTCGGGATTGACTGGCACGGCCACAAGGATCGCGGGTTGGACATCGCCAACACGCTGGCGGCCATTGATGCCGGCGCGGACCGGGTGCACGCCTGCTCGATGGGAGTCGGCGAGCGATCCGGCAATACGCCGATGGAGATTCTCTTGGTCAATCTCAACTTGCTCGGGATCGCCGACCGCGATCTGACCGGCTTGCCGGAATATACCCAGGTCGTCTCACAGGCGTGCGGCGTGCCGATCCCGTTCAATTACGCGATTGTCGGCGCGGATTCGTTCCGCACGGCCACCGGCGTTCACGCGGCGGCCATCGCCAAAGCCATCAGCAAAGGCGACACGTGGCTGGCCGACCGGGTGTACTGCGGCGTTCCGGCCAGCATGGTCGGGCGGACGCAGGGCGTGGAGGTGGGGCCGATGTCCGGCGAGCACAACGTCCGCTTCTGGCTTCGCAATCACGAGATCGAAGAGCACCCGGTCTACATCGAAAAGATACTCGCCGCCGCCAAACGCTCGACCAAGATTTTGAGCGACGACGAAATTCGGCGCATGGTGACCGTGATGCATCAGCGGCTGCAGCGCGGCGAGCCAGTGGCGGACGAGGAATTGGAGACGACGTTCGTGAACTGAGCACGAGGAGAGTCGACCATGTACCAACCACAACTCGAATCACTTCCGCGCGCCGAACTTGAAGCATTGCAACTCGAACAATTGCGGGCGACGCTGAAGCGCATCCACGACAACAATCCACGCTACGCCGAGCGGTTGAACGGATTCGGGCCGGGCGACGTGCGATGTTTGGACGACATTCGCCTCTTCCCGTTTCTCACCAAAGAGGATTTGCGGCAGGCCTACCCGTTCGGGCTGACCTGCGCGCCGCGAAAAGATTTCGCGCGGATGCACATGAGTTCGGGCACGACCGGCACGCCGATCATCTGCCCGCACACGCCGAACGACGTTCGGCAATGGGCCGAGATCGTGGCGCGGTGCGTGACGGCGGCCGGCGTGACCCGCGAGGACGTGTTTCAGATCACGCCCTCCTTCGGGCTGTTCAACGGCGGCTTCGGCTTTCACTACGGCGTCTCGGCCGTCGGCGCGATGATCATCCCCATCGGCGCGGGGCGCTCGCCGCTTCAACTGCAATTCATGCGTGACCTCGGCACGACGGCCTTCTCAGCCATCGCCTCGTATCCTCTGCGGCTGATCGAGGTGGCCGACAAGGAAGGCTTCGACTTCCGGCGCGACACTCAACTGCGGGTCGGCATCCTCGGCGCGGAAATCTGGAGCGATGAAATGCGCCGCCGCATCGAAGGTCGAATGGGCATCGAGTCGTTCGACATCAGCGGCATGACCGAGTCGGGCGGCGTGGGGATGGGGATTGACTGCGCGGAACACGACGGCATTCACGTCTGGGAGGATCACTATCTGATCGAGATGGTCAACTTCGATACCGGCGAGCCGCTGGACGACGGCGAGTGGGGCGAAATGGTGGTGACGACGCTTACCCGTGAGGGACTGCCGCTCATCCGCTTTCGCACGCACGACATCACCCGGATCGTCAGCCGCGAGCCGTGCCGCTGCGGGCGCACGGGCTTGCGGATCGCGCGCCTCTCGTGCCGCACCGACGACATGATCAAAGTAAAGGGCGTCAACTTTTACCCGAAGCAGGTCGAGAGCCTGCTGCTCGGACACGGGGAGGTCGGGAGCGACTATCTTATTGTCATCGAGCGCGTGGACGGCGCAGACCGCATGACGGTGAATGTGGAGGCGGCGAGTGAGGGGGGACGGTGGACGGGTGACGAGGCGCACCGCCCGACAGCCGAGACGCGGCGCGCGCTGGCGGAACAACTATCCGATGAGTTGTACAATATGCTCGGCCTGCGCGCCGAGGTCAATCTCATGCGCTCTGGAGAACTGCCGCGCCCGGAGGGGAAAGCCGTGAGGGTGCAGGACAAGAGGAATTCACGATAATGAAGCAACTGATTTCTGGCAACGAGGCCCTTGCGCGGGGCATCTGGGAGGCGGGCGTGGAAGTGGCGGCGGCCTACCCCGGCACGCCCAGCACTGAGATTCTAGAAAACGTTGCGCGTTATCCGGAGATTTACTCCGAGTGGTCGGCCAACGAGAAAGTCGCGCTGGATGTCGCGATTGGCGCGGCCTACGCCGGCAAGCGGGCTGTGGCCGCGATGAAGCACGTGGGGCTGAACGTGGCCTCCGAGTCCCTCTTCTATTCGGCGTACACCGGCGTCAACGCCGGGCTGGTGATCATCAACGCCGACGACCCCGGCCTGCACTCATCGCAGAACGAGCAGGACAATCGCCACTACGCCAAGTTCGCCAAAGTGCCGATGATCGAGCCGAGCGACAGTCAAGAAGCAAAGGACATGGTCGGCGCGGCGCTCGCTTTGAGCGAGCAGTTCGACACGCCGGTGCTCCTGCGCACCACCACCCGCACCTCGCACGCCAAGTCGCTGGTCGAGGTGGGCGAGCGGCAAGTGAACCTCAAACGCCCCTATCAGAAGAATCCGCAGAAGTACGTGATGATCCCCGGCTTCGCCAAGCGGCGGCATCCGGTGGTCGAGGAGCGGATGCTGAAACTGGCGGAGTGGGCAGAGACTTGCCCGTTCAACACGGTGGCGATGGGGGACTATAGCCCCCGAAGCGGAGCGGAGCGGGGTTTGAGGCTGGGGATTGTGGCGTCAGGGCCGAGTTATCAGTATGCCAAAGAAGTTTTCCCGAAGGCCTCGTTCTTGAAGTTGGGCATGGCCTGGCCTCTGCCGAAAAAACTCATCGCCGACTTCGCCGCCAAAGTCGAACGGCTGATCGTCGTCGAGGAACTCGATCCGTTCTTCGAGGAACACATACGCATGATGGGCATCGCGGTGGAGGGCAAGAGCATCTTCCCGCTGGTTGACGAATTCTCGCCTGAGGTGGTGCGCAAAGCGGCTCATGCGGCCGGGCTGGTGGACAAGCCCCCGGTCGAGCGCACGTTCGACAAAGGCGCACTGCCGATGCGCCCGCCGGTGCTGTGCGCCGGTTGCGGCCATCGCGACGTGTTCTGGGTGCTGAGAAAATTGAAACTCACCGTCAACAGCGACATCGGTTGTTACGCGCTGGGCGTGATGCCGCCCCTCGGCGCGACCGACACCATCGGCTGCATGGGGGCCAGCATCGGCGTGGCGGCCGGCATGAGACGCGGCGGTCTCGAAGGCCCGAATGTGGCCGTCATCGGCGACAGCACGTTCTTCCACGCCGGAATGCCCGCGCTGGCCAGCGCGATCTACAACCAAACGCCGTTCACGACGATTGTGGTGGACAACCGCACCACCGGCATGACCGGACATCAGGGCAACCCCGGCTCCGGCCTGACACTGCACCGCGAACTGCACACGGGGGTGGACATCGCGGCTGTCGTGCGCGGCATGGGCGTTGAGGAAGTCGCCACGGTCGAGTCGCGCGAACTCGACGAGTTCGAGGCCGTCGTCAAGAAAGCAATCAAGAGCAACAAGCCGGCGGTGGTGATCGCCAAGACGCCGTGCGTCTTCGTGGCCTCGCATCCGCGCGAGGCCTACGGGGTGGTCGAAGAGGACTGCAACGGCTGCACGATGTGTTTCCGCATCGGCTGTCCGGCGATCTTCAAGAGCACGGTCATGGACGAGAAACACAACCGGCCCAAAGCGTGGATCGACGCGGCGGCGTGCGTGGGGTGTGGCCTGTGCTTCGACGTTTGCGCGCGGCAGGC
>JACQED010000352.1 GCA_016200785.1 Chloroflexota bacterium | reverse complement strand
GTCCGTCGCCCAGCGCAATCCGGCCGGGCACTAATAGATAACTGCGCCCGACCACAGCCACAAGCACGACGAGAGCCGTTGCCAAGCGCGGCTGCGACAAAACAGGCTTCAGCCGGCGGCTAAGGCTTTGAAATCGCAGTTCCAGTGCCGCAAGAGTGACGCCGGCCGCCAGCATTGCGCCTCTCACGATCCAACGCCAGGCGTACAGTTGCTCGATCCACACTGGTATAGGCAAGTCGGCCAGAATGCGGTAGGGCGCGCGGTAGGTTGAGATGGTGCGCCAGTAGACCAGCGCCAAAGCCAGAACGAAACCTGCCGAGACAACGATGTGGCCGTCGAACGTGTGCAGCCTGCTCTGCCGTCGAGACGTAGCGGTCGTCAAAGTGTCCAACATGTTTTCCTTTCGCGCGCGCTCTCGCTCTCAACGCCGATAGTCAGCCATCGCCGGGAACTCATCGGCGGCTTCGGCCAGCCGCACGATCGACCCGATCGGGTGAAAGCCGATGGTCAGCCGCCCGCCGCGCGGGCTGACGGCGATCGCCGTCCCGACGACCTGCCCGGTGTGTCGGCTGATCAACGGCGACCCGCTCATCCGGCCCGGATCGAACCACTCGTCCATCAAAACCCAGACCGCCGTCGTGTCAACCGACAGCACCGTGCCTTGCAAAATGCGCCGGCCTCCATTTCCGTCGCCGAGGCCGCTGAACATCGAAACTCGTTCGCCGACCTGCGGCACGCCGCGAGAGTCGGGTGTTAGAACAAGACTGGAGTCAACCGGAATGTCCACTTTCAACAACACGTAATCCACCGTCATATCCGTGCCGGTGCGCGGCTGACCGGGTTTGCCATGTAGTGTTTCGAACTCGGCGGCGACTTCCTTTTGACCGGCGACTTTGAAGGCGATGCGTTCGAGCGGACGATTCGGATCGCCGATGGATACGCTGTGCGCCGTCGTCACCCCGACGACCTCGCCGTTGCTCAACTGGAGCAGAAATCCGCTCCCGCTCAGATTGTACGCCTCGCCCCGATATTGCGTCCACTCCTCCAGGCCGCCCGGCCCGGCCGGCATTTCGCCGCGCGAGGCGAGGATGATCGGCGGCAGTGGCGTCGGGCCGATGGGCACGCCGTTCGAGAGCCGCAACAGAATCTGCGGCAGGAAGAACCAGGTAATGATCAGGATGACGGCGACAACAATCAGCGCGAAGAGCGAGCCGCGCAAGATGAATTTGCTGTTCATGGGGCGGGACGGATTTTACCACTCATGCTGGATTGTCGGATGTCGCCGCCGAGGGCGCAGAGCGCCCAGAGATTTTGGCATTGGTTGACAGCGGGAGTATAATCACCCGCGTGCCCGGAGAAGAACACGGATTGGTGGAACTGAACGGATCGCGTTGTTGCCCAGACCAAATCCGTCAAATTCCACGCATCGGTGTTCTCCAGTGGTAAGCGTTTAGGTCACGCGGCCCTTTCTAACCACCAAGACACAAAGACACCAAGTTTCACGACGCTTTCTTTGTGTCCTTCGTGTCTTCGTGCCTTCGTGGTAAAGGCCTGGCGGCGGACTGAACGGTTACTTCCAGTGCTAGGGAATACACAATGCCCTCCGAGCTTCTTACTTGGGCCCACGCCTACCTCGAACAAGACGACGAAATCGTCGTCCCCATCAAGAGAATGTGGAACGAGTGGCACGCGGCGCATTCGGAGCCGTCGCACGAGGCATTCACGGCGACAGTACTCGCCGACAAGCGCATTGAGGAAATGGGCGGCGTGGATCACACCGAGGGGATGGAGCGGATGTCGCCGGAAGAACTGGAAGAGTACGAACGCGGGAAGGAAGAGGCTGGCTTCTACTCTGGGCCGCGCGTGAAGTTGAAGTCGCGCGTGATCACAATGGAACACATCGCCAAAATGATCAAGAAGCACAACGATCGGATGGAGGCGGCTTTGCAGGCGGCGCGAGACTCGATGCCCGAAGACATTGACGAGCGGGAAGAGGGGCAACTGATCGACGCGATTGAAATGGCTAAAGAGATGCGCCGGAAACTGCGCGAGGCCGGGCTGGAGCCTTCGGAGGACAGCCAACAGAATGAGAAGGAGGCACAATGATCAAAGTGGCGATCCAGGAAGAATTGCTCGAGCCCATTCGCAGAGTGGCCAAGCAAGAAAAGACAAGCGTCGAGAGTCTGGTCAATGACTGGCTCAGACGACAACTGGCGCTCGTCCGCGAACAGAAAATTCACGAAGAAACGGCGCGCTTTCGGGCCAAACATGGAGAACTCCGCGTCAAATACCTCGGCCAGCATATTGCGATGCGAAACGGCGAAGTGGTGGATCATGACTCGGATGCCCGTAAACTGTATCTCCGGGTCAGGAAGCAATATGGAGACTCTCCGATCCTCATTGCGCCGGTCGGTGAACAACCAATTCAGACATATCAGATGCGTAGTCCTCGTTTGGCCGGGTCACCCTCATGAGCGCGCAGTACAGTGACGATTATTCGCCACCGGCCCCGGTACTTGAAGTATTCTTCGGCGTTCCCGGTGAGCGGCCAACCTCTGGGCCATTTGAGGCGATGTTGGATACCGGGGCCGATATGACGGTCGCGCCCAAAGCAATCTTGCTCGATCTCGGCACACCGTCGCTTTTCGAGGCCCAACTCCGGAGTCCCTGGGGCGAACTTCACGAAGTCATCATTTACCTCGCTGACCTTCAGATTGGGCCTGCCCGCCTGCCCGGGATTTATGTAGCGGCCGACGAGACTGCCGCGGAAATCACAATTGGACGAAACGCCCTAAATAAGCTGCCGCTGTTTTTAGACGGCCCGAAACAGGTGACTGAGATTTTGGACGAGGCGGCAGTCAAGCGCCTCCGGACACGACAAGCGAGAAAATGACCGCCTGTCCCTCCTGCGGCAACGACGCCGGCGACTCCGTCATCTGCCCCCACTGCGGCGCATCGGTGCGCGGGCCGCGACTGCCGCTCACGGCGCTCAAGATCGGCGCGGTCGTACTGGCGGCGGTCGGGCTGATCGGCCTCTACGCGGCGGCCAAGAACGTCGGCGTCCCCGACGTGAAAATCGCGCAGGTCGGCGCGACGATGAATCTGGCCTACGTTCGAGTCTCCGGCCTCGTCACGCGCCAACCCACTTACGATCTCGCCAGCCAATATCTCTCGTTCCGCCTCGACGACGGGACGGGCGAGATCAGCGTGTCGGCCTATCGCGCCGAGACGCTGGCGCTGGTGAACGGCGGCAAAGTGCCGGCCCTCGGCGACCGGGTGACGGTGGAGGGGACGCTCCGGGTGCGCGAAGATTTTTCCGCGCTCACGATTAACGCGCCGGAGCGAGTCGTCGTCGAACGCCCGGAGGCAGTCAAGAAAATTATCGGACAGATTCAACCGACCGACGCGAACACGCGCGTGACGATCACCGGGCAGGTGGCAGACATCCGCGAACCTTATCCCGGCCTCACGATCTTTTCAATCCGGGACGACAGCGGCGGTATCGATCTGACCATCGGTCAGGAAGTCGCGGCACTCACCGGCCCTCTGCCCGAAGTTCACGAGGGTGAGTACGTTGCGGCCACCGGCGTCGTCAGCCTTTATCGCGACGCGCCGCAGGTGACGCTCACCTCCTCGGCGGATATCGCGCTCGTGGCCGATCCGGGGACGATTGCCGAGGCGCGCACGACCGGATCGCTCCAGGCCAATGACGAAAACCGTCTGGTTCAAATCGCCGGCGTGATCGGCCCACCCCAGCCGTTCGCTGCCGGCGTCCAATTCAGCCTCGATGACGGTTCCGGCGCGGTGACGCTGTTGTTGTGGCAAGACTTGTTCGACGCGATCAACGCTGGCACGCCGCTTGCGCCGGGACTGCAAGTGCGGCTGATCGGGCGGGTGAAAATTTATCGCGATGAGGTCGAAGTCGCGCCGGAGGCAGCGTCGGATGTGGAGGTGCTGGGCATCGCTGAAACTCTCCCGCCCGCGCCGACGCCGCAGCCCGAAGTTTCCACTGCCGCCACGCCGGCCCTGCCCGAGGGCGTGACGCCCATCGCCGAAGTCAAAGTCAGTGACAGGCCAACACTGCAAGGCCTGCTCGCCAACGCCGAGAGTTACGCGGGCGGCTTCAAATTCGCGCTCAACGATGGGACAGGAACGATCACGCTTCTATTGCCTGAGGCAACTTACAAGTCCGTCGCCGGCCTCGAAACGCTGCGCCCCGGCGCGATGGTTCGCGTGACGGGCGACGTCAAACTATATCGCGGCGAATTTGAGATCGTGCCGGCCGCCGGGAGCGACGTGACGATCCTGACTCCCGGCCATGCCTCTGACGCCGTCCCGACGCCCGTCGGCCGCTTGAGCCTGGGTGACCTCGACAAAGTTCTGTCGGTCGAAGGCGCAGTGTCGGAAGTCGTCCCGTTCTCAGCCGGCAAGAAAATCATCCTCGACGACGGAACGGGCACAGTGACGATCTTGTTGTGGCAGAACGTCTACAACTTTGTGCCGAACACGGATGCGCTGACGCCCGGCACGAAAGTGAGGGCGACGGGGGTGCTGAACGAATTCCGGGGAGATTTGGAGATCATCCCGCAATTGGGATTCGATGTGATCGTCAACCCGTAACGCAACCGAAATCCGCCGCGACTTTCACGAATTGCACGAAAAGCCCATTCGTGAAATTTGTGCCATGCGTGGCAAAAGACATTGAGCCTGCTAACTCCCATCGCCGCCGCACTCCTCGGTACAGTCGCCGCCTCAATCCTCGCTCTCATCCCCGCGCTCCACATCTACAACGTCGCCGGGCTGGTCGCTTTGCTCGCGCTGAAATATCCCGCCGGGATAAGCAACGAGACGCTGGCGATGTTCATGCTCGGCATGGTCGTCGGGCATTCGATGGTGAACGCGATCCCCGCGATCTTTCTCTCGGCCCCGGACGAGAGTTCGATCTTTGTCGTCCTGCCGGCGCAAAAGTATCTACTGCGAGGGCGGGGCTACGAAGCGGCGATGCTTGCGGGCGCGGGAAGTCTCGGCGGTTTGGCCGCGATCGCTCTTCTCACGCCGGTCGCGCCGCTTGTCCTGCCGCCTCTTCGCGCCCTCGTCCAGCCGCACCTGCACTGGATACTCGCGCTGGTGATCGTGTTCATGATTCAGGCCGAATGGCCGCGCGGTGGGACTCAGCCCGGCACGCCGCTGGCGAAATTCCTCGACGCCTGGGCCGGACTCGGCGCGGGCATCGTCACGTTTCTTCTCTCCGGCCTGCTCGGCTTCGTCCTGCTCTATCGCAGTCCGATCCCGACGAACGTTGCCTTTCAAAATCTTCTCCCGGCATTCGTCGGCTTCTTCGCCATCCCGGCCGTCGCTCAATCTCTTATTACTAATCTCCAATTACCCCGCCAGCACATCCCTGCCACCCTCGATGTTTCCCCCGGCCTCCTCGCGCGCGGCGTCGCCGCTGGCGCGCTCGGCGGAATGTTCGCGGCGTTCTTCCCGATCGTCACCGGCGGCATCGGCGGCATGTTGGCCGGGCACGCGACGGCTCAGCGGGACGAGCGAGTCTTCATCATCTCGCAAGGCGCATCAAAGGTGTTGTACTACGTCGGGGCTTACGTCCTGTTCTTCGTCCCTGGCTTGCATCTCTCGCGCGGCGGCATGGCCTCGATGGTCAGCACGCTGTACACGCCGACGACGCCCGCGACGTACTACACCGTCATCGCCGCCCTCGCCGTCTCCGGCGCGCTTTCGTTCTTTCTGCTGTTGCTCTTCACGCGCGGCGCGGCGAAGATTATCGAGCGGGTGAATCACCGGATCGTGTCCGCCATGACTCTGGCGATTCTGGTCGGCGTCGTGTTCTGGCTGACCGGCCCGGGCGGACTGGCAGTTGCCGGAATCGCCTCTGCCATCGGCGCGATCCCGATTCTGTGGGGCACGCGCCGGATGCACTGCCTCGGCGTGCTGCTTCTGCCGGTGACGTTGAATATGGCGGGATTGGGAGGAACAGTGGCGAAGTGGTTGGGGTTGATTTGAGGGGAGAGAATAGAATCAGGCCAACCCCAGAGCGAGCCGAAGCCGCTTTTCTACTTCATCCAAGGCATCGGAATCGAGCCGTCCAAGTCGCCGCGACACTGCCGTTCTCGGAATGGCCGCCAACGTGGCGACTTTGATCCACGAGGTAACTTTCAGCCCGGCGGCTTTGTGTTCGCGGGAACCGGCGGAGATTTGAACGTCGGTCGGCAGGGGACGCGAGGCTGGGCGAGAGGAGATTGCCGCGACGATTACGTCAGCAGCGTGGTCGTGCACGATTTTGTCCGACAGCACC
>JACQED010000351.1 GCA_016200785.1 Chloroflexota bacterium | reverse complement strand
CGATCCGCCCGCGACGTTTTTGCGCGGAAAGGTGACGAAGATTGATCCCAAGGATCCCAATCGGATTGAAATCGACGTTGGCAGTGATCGCGAATTGAAATCGGGGCACACGCTGGATGTATACCGGCTGGCGCCCAGGCCGTCGTACGTCGGCATGCTTCGTATTTTGAAAGTTAACACATGCGGCAGCATCGGCGAGATGGTGGCCAGCAAATCACTCACACAAAATCCCGTCAAGGTCGGCGATATCGTCGCTAGCAGCCTCAATAAGTGACCGGCAACGTCTCTTAGCGCGTACAACTCTCGGGCGATCCCCCCCGACGAATCGGTTCGCCTCATTCAGTAAGTCTTTGCCGCCTGGTGGGTTAGGGCGCAATCCATCCATTGAATTGCGTCGCCAGGGGTGTGGGGGGGGGTGGCGAGGCAACGAATTTCGATAGTCGCAAGGTGTTTGATTGGCCTAAACCATACCGCAAATCCCATAGATTCGCGCCCGCTTTGCTCCTGGAATTTCGTTGAACCTCGTAGAGGGACAACAGCCTCTGGGCGCGTCGGCACCTCGAGTTCACCGACTATTTACTCCGGTGCTCACGCTCCCGGCTCACCCGAACACTCTTCGCGATCCGGGCTTGCTCGCGGCAAGTGTCCTTTATAATGAGTGGTGACTGTCCGCCAAGCCCCACGTCCGCCATATCGCCGCTTCTCGCGGCTCCTGAGGATCCAAAAGCATGTCCAACCTCCGCCTGGAGGAGCTTGAACCACGGCAACTGCTCAACGGAATCGGCTTCTCCCCATCGCCTTCGTCCCCGCAAAACACCGCTGTCGCAGCCTTCAGCGCCCGATCAGCCGAGCGCGCGACCTTCAATTACTCGGGCGATCGCGCTGGTCCATCGGCCCAAGGCGGGTCCTGGGGCGGCGACGGCGGCCCCATCCAGTCGCAGGGCGTCGACTCTTCACGCTCCGGCGTCGATCAACGTGGCATCGACAATCGTGGCGTCGACCCGCGTGGCAACGACCAGCGCGGCATCGGTCCGAGAGCAGCCAGTCCCGGCGCTGCTGCGGGCATCTCCGATCGTGCGGGATCTCTCGCCGGCAACGCGGCGAGCGCTGCGACAACGGGATCCGCACCGGGATCACTTTCCGATCGCGCGAGGCTGCCAGCGATTTCCGGTCTGTCGAACCTCGGCGGCGCACTTGTCGGTGCGTTCGACCTGCAGGGGCCATCTGCTCGAATTCCGACGCTGATTGGCCCAGACGGCGTGGGAACCGCGAACTTGCCTGATTCGGGCTCAATACAGACTTCGCCTCCCCCATCCGTGACGGCGCCAACTCCGACGGCCCCCGGCGGCGTGGGGATTGAGGACAGAATTGCGCCCCCGCTTCAGATGGCGGGAATGCTTTCGGCCCTGAGTGCCGGGGGCCTGCGAGCGCTGGAGCTGGCCATGCGCGATTTTCTGCATCAAGTCGAGCGGGTGGGGCAGCCGCTGGATGATCGCGACGGGACTGATCTTTACCCGTGGATCGTAGCCGGGGCGGCGGCAGCGGCGGCTTGTGAGATCGCGCGCCGGCAGTTGAGGCGGCCCGCGGATGTGCCCGTGTTCCCACGTAGGCCGGAATTGTAAAGCCACCAACGTAGGACGGATTTGCAATCCGTCCGCTCGGAGCCGGCAAAGGACGGATTGCAAATCCGTCCTACGAAACACAACATGAACAAGCCTTTGGATAATCTGCTTCTGCGACTGTGCAGCGGCGACATGGCGGCCGCGGAACAAGTCTTCCTCGCCTACGAGCCCTATCTGCGCCGGGCGGTCCGGCGGCAATTGCCCACGCCTCTGCGCGCCAAGTTCGATTCGACGGATATCCTCCAGTCGGTTTGGGCCGATCTGCTTCGGGGTTTTCGCGAAGCCGGCTGGCGCTTCACCGATGCGGATCACCTGCGCGGCTTCCTTTTTGTCGCCGCCCGCAATCGCGTGGTCGACGGCATCCGCCGGCACCAGACGGCTATCCGGCGCGAAGAGCCCTTGGGCCAAGGCGATCGGCAGCAGCGCGTCCCGTGCGCGCAACCGCGCCCCAGCGAGGTCGCGCAGGCGGCCGAACTTTGGGAACGAATCCTGGCCCGCTGTGCCCCCGAACACCGGCCGATCCTGGAACTCAAACGGGAAGGACATTCCCTTGCCGAGATCGGCGCACGCGCCGGCCGGCATCCCGACAGCGTCCGCCGCATCCTGCGCACTTTGGCCCGCAAGTTGGCATTCGAACCCAAGCCGGAGTTGGAGCCAACATCGCCGGCAGCGCAGATCGCGGGGAGGCCCTCGCCGTGACGCCTCCAACATTAACCCCGGAAGCGGCTGACGAATTGGCCGCCCGGCTGATCGACGAAATGATCCAGCGCTGGCAGAACGGCGAGCGTCCCGTCGCGGAGGAGTTCCTGGAACGACATCCGCAGCTATGGGCGTTTCCCGAAGCGGCCGCCGAACTGATTTACGAAGAACTCTGTTTGCGCCGAGAGCACGGGCTCGAAACGCCCACGGAGGAGGTCCTGCGCCGCTTTCCGCAGTGGCGCGCGCATCTCGAAATCTTGTGCGACTTTCACCGCCTCCTCGGCTCGCCGCGCACGGAGCCGCGCTTCCCCGAAACCGGCGAATCGCTCGGCGACTTCGTGCTCTTGTTTGAACTCGGACGCGGAGCCCATGCCCGCGTCTTCCTGGCGAACCAGCTTTCCCTGGGGGATCGCCCCGTCGTCCTCAAGCTCATTCCTATGGACGCCCACGAGCACCTGTCCTTAGCGCGCCTGCAACACACCCACATCCTGCCGATTCATTCCGTCCAGGATCATCCGGCTCTCGGTCTGCGCGCCCTGTGCATGCCGTATTTCGGCGGCGCGACGCTGGCCCAACTGCTTGAACTGATGCATGCGAAACCGCCCGCGCGGCGTGCCGGACATGATCTGCTCGAAGCCATCGATTCGTTCAAGACCCCGACTCCGTCCGGCACGACCGCCGCGGATCCAGCACGACAGGCATTCGCCGGATCGTCGTACGTCCAAGCGGTGTGCTGGATCGGCGCCTGTCTTGCGGATGCATTGCAATATGCTCACGAGCGCGGCTTGGTTCACCTCGACATCAAGCCCTCCAACATACTCCTCGCCGCCGACGCTCAGCCGATGTTGCTCGACTTCCATCTCGCGCGCGCGCCGATCGAGCCGGACGGAAACGAGACGCACTGGCTTGGCGGAACAGGCGGCTACATGTCGCCCGAGCAACAATCGGCTCTACAGAATGTGGCGCGCGGCCGGAAGGTGCTGAGGCCTGTAGACGCTCGCTCCGACATCTATTCGCTGGGAGTCGTACTGCACGAAGCCCTGGCCGGTAGCCTGCGATTAGCCGGAATGAAGCCGCGTTCGCTTCATCATTGCAATTCGCAGGTGAGCGCCGGCCTCGCGGACATTGTCGCCCGGTGCCTCGCGGATGATCCGGCCAAGCGCTATCCACACATGACCGCGCTAGCTGCCGACCTGCGGCGTCATCTGGCCGATTTGCCGTTGCGCGGCGTCCGCAACCGCAACTTGGCCGAGCGCTGGCGAAAATGGCGTCGCCGCCGGCCGCATGGGCTTGCACGAGTAGGCATTATGCTGGCCCTGCTCGTATCCGCGGGGGCGGTCTGCCTCGGTGCCCTGCACCATTACAATCAGCGCGTTGAGCAGGCTCACTCAGCGTTGCGCGACGGCCAAATGCTGATGGTCAAAGGTGAATGGCACGGCGCGATCGGCAGGCTCGAGCGCGGCCGGCGCATGGCTCAAGGACTTCTCTTGCAGCACGAACTCGCCGGTGAATTCGACTCTCGGTTACACCTCGCGGAGCAAGGTCTCGCCATCCACAGTTTGCACGAGATCGCCGAGCGTTTCCGGTTTCTCTATGGCATGGAGCACGTGTCGCCGGAGCGCCTCCGCGGGCTCGAATCATGTTGCCGCGCCTTGTGGGAGAGACGGGATCGTATTGTGGAGCGTCTCAGCTGCCGACATCGACAAGGATTGGTGGAATGTGCGCTCGATCCGAAAATCCACGATGATCTGCTCGACCTGGCGATTCTGTGGGCCGATCTTCAAGTGCGTCTAACGTCTGCGACAGAAAAAGGGAAAGCCCACGAAAAAGCGCTCAAAGTGTTGGCCGAGGCGGAGGCGTTGTTCGGCCCGAGCGCCGTGCTGGATGAAGAGCGTGAGCTTCACGGCGGACCCCCGAATTCAGGCTCGCCGGTCAAACCGCAAGATTCCACCGAGGAATCGGCCTGGAAACACTATGCCTTGGCCCGATCACTTCTTCGGGCTGGAAATCTGCAGCGCGCGGCTGAAGAAGCCAGCGCGGCCGTCCGGATTCAGCCGCAGGCTCTGTGGCCCAATTTCTACCACGGCCTTTGCGCGTACCGCCTGCGCCGATACGAGGAAGCGGCGACGGCATTTAGTATTTGCATCGGCGCGGCGCCCGAAGCGGCGAGCTGCTTCCATCATCGCGCTTTGGCCCTTGCCGCTCTCGGGCGGAGCGAGCAGGCGCAACTCGATTATGATTGGACGGTTCGGCTCGACCCGACTATCGTGGTCCCACGTCGCAACTTTCGCTTAATACCTGTTTATACCCATTTATACAAGAAATGATGAGTAATTAGATATAAAGGGCGCTGCCAAATGACGTGCGCAGATTGTTTTGTGCAAATCGTCAGGCTAAGCCCGGGCGGTTTTCTTAGTGGCGGCCGGGAACTCGGTACCTGTCCAAAGCTGCTCCACTTCAATCAGCTGGCACCCGAGAGCCACTGCGGCCAGCCGGCACCCCGCGATTATCTCGTGATAGCATTTCTGGTCAATATCCTTGATCCGCATCACGCAGTGAGTGCGCTTCGTCACCTCGCTCCCCAAACCGAACCGCCGCCGTAACCCGTCCCATAAACCGCGGTCGATAGGCGGATGCAGCTGACCGCTGAGGTTGATTCGCCCTTCGCGACCGACATACGCTCGAGTCTTCAGGTAAACATTAATGAGCTTCGCGGCCCAGCCGACGTTCAGGAGGGGCTCAAGCCGCCGCAGTTCTTCCACGGCCCATTGGTGCCAGGCGTCGAATTCAGTCAGGTCGATAGGCCCCCTGTCGGCGTCGAAGAGGGTTTCAAAGGGGACTCCGCGAAGGAGTCGGTAGACATCGCTCCGTGCTTTGATCGGCGCGCCGGATCGCAATGCGGAGAGCGCCGTCCACGCCGAGAAGTCTGCCAGGATATTGGCCCGTGCGTTACTCAATACACTGGACTGATTTCCATGAGTGTCTCATAGTTGTAGCACCTTGTCACTCATGCCCGACCGTCAGGGCGCTGCCGAAATGACGGTCAAGCCGGCGATGCCCTGGAAGTCGCTGGGATTGTGCGTCACGAGTTCACAACCATGCACGAGCGCGGCGGCCGCTATCCAAGCATCCGCCGCGCCGATGGGTTGCGTTTGCCGCTCCGTCCGTACTTGCGCCCAGCCTCGGCTTAGGTCGGGACTGGACGGGATGTACAGAAACGTGCTCAGCAAGGCTTCGAGCCGTGCCCAGCGGCGCGACCCCCAACGCGCGCGCAACGCACCTTCGAACAATTCCGCTTCGGTCATGAAACAGACCGCCATCGTGTGGCCAGCAAGGTGGGGACGATATGCGGCGGCCAGGGAATGACCCTTGAAGAGGTAGGAAACGATGTTCGTGTCGAGTAACCGCGTCCCCACGGATCAGCCCCCGGTGCGCCGCGATTCGCGCAAGGCAGCCTGGAACGCCTCGAAATCGGCATCATTGTCCCACAAGTTGGCGCCGGCGCCGTAAAGGGCATCAAAGTCTTGCGGCTCATTGATGCCTTGCGCGGCGGCCAGTTCCGCCAGCGTGCGGTTACGCCGCTCGAGCGGCGACGGCCTGGTGACTGAATTGGCGATGGTTGCTTCGGGGGTCATGTCCAGCGCTCTGACTACGGAAGAGGGTTAGTGTGCGCCATTCACTTTCCATGCAGTCTATCACCTTCGGATGCCTCACACCAGAGTACGCCAAGGTAGTGGCGGCCAACCGTTTCGCCGTTGCTGGACTCGGAAACTTGACCTTCCCATTCCTCCTGCAACTCCTGGTTGCGGAGCCTCGCCTGCGCTAGCTCGGTCCAAGGACTCGGCGGCGGGCAGGGTCGCCTGGCGGGGTCTGTAGGTATTCGCCCGGTGCGCGTCAAGCACGTTGACTTGCATCTCGCTCATGGAGAACCTCCAGGCCATTTCCGAAACCAAATCTTCGTACTTATGGCTTGGTCAGCTCCCTGCCGTAGTCGTTGCCGGGGTCGCGGATGATGGTGTGAATGTGGTTGGCGCCTCCTTGCGGGGCGTACTCGATCACAAGGGCGGGGCCTTGGAGGCGGAAGTACGCCGCGCTGCCTTCGGTCGTTGGTCCGTACCAAGCGAAATAGGTGTCGTCGAGCTTTGCCTTAAGCGCCGCCAGCCGGCTCGCGGCCGCGTCCTCAGGCAGGATGTGGACCCAGGCCCCGATCAGCTCCAAAAGCGTGGCCCGCTGCGCCTCATTGAGCGCGGCGCCCTTGATCCCTTCGGGGGCAACGGTCTTGCCGTCCTGACCCGGACCCAACACGAGGT
>JACQED010000350.1 GCA_016200785.1 Chloroflexota bacterium | reverse complement strand
GCGAGTGACGACGAACTCGACCGCTACATGCATCTCGCGGCGCTGAATCGCGGCATCCTGATGACGCCGTTTCACAACATGGCGCTGATGTCGCCGGACACGACCGAAGCCGACATTGATTATCATACGCGCGTGTTTCGGGAGAGTGTGGAGGCGTTGGAGGCGTAATGCCATTGACTCGGAGACAGGTGATCTTGTACAATTCGACCAGCCACAGGAGGCTGCTATGCCCAACGGTTCTGCTGGAAAAATTCTGCACGTTGACCTGACCCATGAGAAACTCACGGTCGAACAGCCGCCGGAGAGTTTTTATCGAAAGTATCTCGGCGGATCGGCAATGGGGATGCACTACATCCTCAGAGACATGAAGCCCGGCGCCGACCCGCTTGGTCCCGACAACATTCTCACGCTCATGCTGGGGGTGACCACAGGCGCGGCCATCTCCGGGCAGAGCCGGATGACGGCCAACGCCAAATCGCCGCTGGTGGACGGCATCGGCGACGCGCAGTGCGGCGGCTTCTTTCCCGCCGAGATGAAGTTCGCCGGGTTCGACGGGATCGTCGTTCGCGGCAAGGCCGGCCGCCCGCTCTATCTGTGGCTTCACGACGGCGAAGCCGAGTTCCGCGACGCCTCGCACCTGTGGGGCCACACCACCACCGAAGTGGACGAAATCCTGAAAAAGGAACTGGGCGACGACAAGATCGAGATCGCCCAGTGCGGCCCGGCCGGCGAGAAGCTGTCGAGGCTCGCGTCCATCATCAACATGGGCAACCGCGCCAACGGGCGCACCGGCATGGGCGCGGTGATGGGCAGCAAGAATCTCAAGGCTGTCGTCGTGCGCGGCAAGTCCAAGAAACTCACCGTGGTTGACACGAAAAAGATCAACGAACTCGCCAAGTGGGGCGCGGCCAACCTCGAGCCCAACCCCGACATGCTCAGCCTGAAGGAACACGGCACGGCGGGCGTCGTGTCGTTCCAGAATGCCACCGGCACCCTGCCCACGCGCAACTACAACGAAGGCCAGTTCGAGGACTTCGAGCCGATCTGCGGCGAGGTGATGACCGAGACGATTCTCAAAGAGCGCGACACCTGCTACGCCTGCACCGTCCACTGCAAGCGCGTCGTCGAGACCGAGTGGATGAACAGGCCGGTCGAGCCTAAGCACGGCGGCCCTGAGTACGAGACCATCGGCACCTTCGGCTCGTACACCGGCGTCAAAGATATCAACGCGATTGCCTACGTCAACAAAGTCTGCAACGAGTACGGGCTGGACACGATCGGCACGGGCGCGACGATCGCCTGGGCAATGGAGTGTTTCGAGCAGGGCCTCATCACCGAGGCCGAGGTCGGCTTCCCGCTGAAGTTCGGCGACGCGGAGGCGATGGTGCGGGCGACCGAGATGCTCGCCCGGCGCGAAGGCTTCGGCAACATTCTGGCCGAGGGTTCGCGCCGCGCCGCCGATCGGCTCGAAAGGGGCCACGACAATCTCATCACCGTCAAGGGCGCGGAGGCCCCGGCGCACATGCCGCAGGCCAAGCGCTCGCTCGGCCTGATCTACGCCGTCAATGCCTTCGGCGCGGATCATCAGTCGTCGGAGCACGACCCGATGGTCGAAGAAGGCGCGTCCGATCTTTATATGGGCCGCCTCAAGCTGCTCGGCGTCGATCACACGCTGGCCCCGCGCTCTCTGGACGCCGACAAAGTGCGCTTCGCTCTCAAGACTCAGCAGTTCTACTCGTTCCTCGATTCCGCCGACCTGTGCCAGTTCGTCTGGGGCCCGGCGTGGACGCTGTACGGCCCGCAGGAGACGGTGGACTTCGTGAAGGCCGTGACCGGCTGGGAAGATTTCACCCTGGACGAGCTGATGACCGTGGGCGAGCGGCGCTTGAACATGTTGCGCGCCTTCAACGCCCGCGAAGGCTTGAGTCGCCAGCAGGACAAACTGCCCAAGAAGTTCTTCAAGACGCTGGCCGGCGCCGGCCCCACGGCGGGCGTCGCCCTCACTTCCGAAGAGATGGAGACGGCGCAGGATATGTATTACGAGATGTCCGGCTGGGACACGGCGACAGGCAATCCGATGCCCGAGACGTTGAAGAAGCTTGATCTGGACTGGGTGATGTAGTTCAGGCAGGGGGGCGCGGAGTGATGGCGCTGTTGCGGCGGAGGCATCTCCTTCGCCGCTTTTGTTGCCGGACAGTGATCGGGATGACTGCAACGAATCTGATTTCGGCAGACTATTGTAAAGGGAGCCGAAGAATATCATGACCCAAGCCATCTGGAACGGAGCCGTTCTGGCGGAAAGCGATCGCTGCATCGTCGTTGCAGGCGTTTATTACTTTCCCCCCGACTCGCTCAACCGCGCCTGCCTCATCGAAAGCGACACGCACACTTATTGCGAGGTCAAACTGGGGCAGGCCAATTACTACCACATCACCGTCGAAGGCAATGTCAACAAAGACGCGGCCTGGTATTACCCGGTGTTGGAGAATCCCAAATACAAGAACATCGAAGGCTATGCCGCGTTCTGGAAAGGAGTTCAGGTCACGAACAACTAGCGGTGAACACTCGGCAACAAATCCCGTTTCGTGATATTCTGCATGGGTAGCCAGGAGAACTAGTCGATGCGTGATGCCGGGTATGCCGCGCCAACGCCCAGGGTGTTGTACATCCACGACGATCTGAGCGATGACGTTCGGCAAAAGCATGGGGCCGATTCACCGGCCTTCCACCTCACACAGGAACTCTTCGCGATGGCGCGCCGTAATTCGCCGGCCGTTGCGGTGCTGACCGTCGAACAGCAAATCGAATTACTGCTTGGGCATTTCGATCACGCCCCATTCGCCGTGGCGGTGGGCATTGGCCGCGCGGGTGAGCGCGTGGCTCGCCAACTGCATCAGCGCGCGGGCTGGTTTCCCAGAATACGCCGGGTAGACATTACCCGTGAGGAAGACGGGCGAGGCGGGTACAACCTCGTCAGCACCAGCGGGACACCCTGGGAGTCACAATTACGAGGGCTGGAGGAATTCACCTCGGTTGCCCTGGTGGACGACACGCTCTTCTCCGGCCTGACTCTGCGCACGGTGTTGCGCTCCCTGCCGCCCACAGTGGCGGCGCGGGTTCACGCCTTTTGTCTGCGCGGTGTCGCCGAAACCATCCCCAGCATCGCGGCGATGTGTCCGATCTCGATCGGCTTTGGCGCGCCGGGCCGCATCCTCGACGACGTCAGTTTCATCAACGCAAGCGGATTGGTCATGCGGGTGGGGATCAGGCGCGCGGGCAAGCCGCCGATGGCTTTCTTCGAGCGCCCGGCGTGGATCAGGGCGTGGTTTCCGTCTTGCGCCAACGAAGCGATCGCGCTCTGCCGCCGGGTGAATGCTCTGCTGGAGCCGGCCCTGCCCTCGACTGCTGCCCTCCCTTTCTCGCCTGCTATTTCCACGCGACCGCTGACGTAGCGCGGGGTTCCCCGAGCCGCTTTCGCCTCTTTCTTCTCCGGCGCCCCTCTCGGCGTTCAGCCCCCCGTTCGACCGCGCGCTTTACCGGGCAGGAATTACCCTTGCGCGGCGACGATAAAGTGAGAGAATTGCGTCAACCGCCCTCGCGTCGCCGCGAGGCTGCCCAGCGATTCGCGAAGACCCGGTCATCGCCAAAGGCCGACAGCAAGAAATGAAATATATTTCCCGCCTGCATCTCAGCCTCCTGGCAAGATTCTCCCTGGTCAGTTTTCTAATCACTGCCGGCATTGCGATCGCGCTCGCATGGGGCATTCAATACGAACTGGAACAGAACGCGCTTCGGCAAGAGGCGGAGAGCGCCGCCGATCAGGTTGTCACCATTCTGAACCCCAATCTGGAAACGGCCGACCTGACCGGCCCTCTCGGCGAGACCCGCTACGCTCAAATAGACGCGCTGATTCGCCAGAACGTAATCCACCAGCACATCGTGAGAGTCAAGATTTGGAATCGGGACGGCTTACTGCTGTACTCCGACGAACGGGATCTGGTTGGCCAGCGGTTTCCCTTATCAGACGAACTCAAAGAGGCGTTAAACGGCGAGATCGCGACGGAAGTGTCTTCGCTGGCGAAAGCCGAAAACGTTGAGGAGCGGGTCAGTTTCCAGCGGCTGTTCGAAGTCTACGTTCCGCT
>JACQED010000349.1 GCA_016200785.1 Chloroflexota bacterium | reverse complement strand
CGTCGAGCGGGAGTCGGAAGCCGAGCGCCCGATGGATGTGCTCGAGGAGATCGAGCGTCGGCAGGTCGGCGAGGCGCACGCCGGTGTAGGGTTGAAGCACGGTGTAGTCGAAGCGTTTGATGTTGAAGCCGACGACCAGCCCCGCGCTCTGCAGTTCGGCCACCAACGCCTCGGCATCGGCTTCGACATAGCGGTGGAATTCGCCGGCCGTCATATTCAACGTGACCGCGCACGCCAAACCCATCCTGGCGATGTGATCCCAACCGCCGACCTCGTCGGCGAGTTTCCTGGTTTCCAGATCAAAGATGATGGTCGGGCCGGGCATGTTCTGCTCCTCCAGGGCAGTTTACCACGAAGGCACGAAGACACGAAGAAGAACCTAGTGATCTTCGTGCCTTTGTGTCTTTGTGGTTGATGCGAACGCGAGACCAATAAGCGGGATAAGCGGAAGCAGGAACAGCAGCAACCACGGCGCAATACGGCGCAGGATGTTGCTGAGAGGACTGGCCTGAAGGACATCGCGCGCCCAGTCGTTCTCTAAGCCGGCCAGCGTCGTGTTCAAGACGCGCTGTGTCCCGCCCGCGCACGTCGCGCCGTCGGCATAGGCGGCGAGAAGCGCGGCCAGCTTGGCCGATCCCCAACGATCGCGAATGTAGCGCACCACCGACTCGCTTTCGGCGTAGGCCAGCGTCGCGTCGGCGGCATCCACCGGAAACGCGCCGCACAACTCAGTCAGCGGCAGGAGCGTCCCCGCGCTCTGCGCGCGCTGAACGGCGAGGCGATAGGTCGGATCGGGCTGTACCTGCTGGGTCACCGCCAATCCTTCGTTCAGCCAGGAGGGAACTGCGGCGTAGTTCGGCTTGGTGAATTGATAGATCAACACGTGCGTCAACTCGTGCGGCAGATCGCGCTCCAGCCCCAGCGCCGCCTCCGGGCCGGGCGGCACGGCGACGAGCACGACGCCCAGCGCCGGATCGGCGTGGCCGCCGACCCACGTTCGCCCGCCGAGTTCGAGGCCGCCCTGCAGATCCTTGACGGACTTGTAAATGTAAGCGTCCACCGACTCCGGCGGCGGCGCGCCGATGTCGCGGTTGATTCTCTCCAGCGCCCCCGCGCCGATGTCCGCCGCCAATTGGCCGAAGGCGAGGTCACCCGCATACCAATGCGCCGTGACGACGCCGCGCTGCGCCGTTTGCCACGTGAAGCGGTTGTCTTCGTAGGCCAGCGTGGCGGGATCGGTCGTCAATTCAGCGCCGGAGGCGTCGGCGACGCGCCACCAATACTTGACCGCGCTGAACGGCGGAACGGGATGATCGCGCAAACCGCGCTCCACCGTCGCCGTGACCGACGTGCCCGGAGTGAAATCCGCCTCGGTCACTTGCGTCCGCGAGTCGTCGCTCGTCAGGACGAACAGCGTGATGGCCTGGACCTCGACGGCGCTATTGACGGTCAGAGTGAAAGTGATCCGCTTGCCGAATTCATAAGAGGCCGTGTTGTCCGTGACGATGATGCGGCCCTGAAAGGAAACAAAGGAAACTAGGGAAACAAGGGAAAGGGCAAGCGCGTGGTTCATGGGGTGACGAAGAACGATTTGCGACACGCGATAGGCGAACGTCTATCCCGCGCCGAGGTAGGCCAACAGCGGCGTGAGGGTCAGCGGGCTGAGCAGGGTCGTGACCAGCACGACGCCGGTGACGAAGACCGGATCGATTTCGTATTCGACGGCGAGGATGGTGGTGATGACGGCGGTGGGCATGGCGGCCTCGACGACGGCCGCCTGACGCGCGACGCCTCTCAGGCCCAGCCACGCGGCGAAGGCGAGGCCGATGATCGGCCCGACGACGAGTTGAAACACGGAGGACGCCGTCACGAGTCCGATGCGCTCAGGGCGGCGGGCTTGCGCCAATTGCAAACCTAAGACAATGAGCATGACCGGGATGGCCGCCTTCGACATGAGATCGATGGGCCGGAGCAGAGGCAAAGGCAACTCGCGGTTGAAGAGATTGAGCGCCGCCGCCAACAACATGCCGTAGATGGCCGGCACTTTGAGCACGCTCAGAACGGACTGCCGCAGTGAGGCGTGCCCGCTGGAGGCGATCGTTACGCCGAGTGTATAGACCAGCACCGTGCTGGTGATGTAGTAGACGACCGCGCGCGAAACCGCCTCCGGGCCAAAGGCGAAAAGATTCAGCGACAGTCCGTAGTTGCCCCCGTTGCCGAACATCGTGACGACGACCAGGCCGGCCAGCGTGCGGCGGTCGAGGCGCAAGAGTCTCCCGAAGAGTCCCGCGGCCACGCCGAAGGTCAGAATCGTCGCCAGGCTGAACGCGGCCATTCTCCAAAATTCCGCGACGGGCAAATGGTTCTCGGTCAGCGAGGTGAAAACGAGACATGGGCTGAAGATGTAGAAGGCCAGCCGGGAGACGGTTTTGAGATCGGGCTGAAAGAGCCGCCCGAAGAGGTAAGCCGCGCCTGCGACCAGGAATATGGGCAGCAGGTTATTGACGAGGATGAGGGCGAGGAGGCTCAATTGTCCTTCGCCCCAGCCTCGTCTTCCAGGCCCGGTATCGCCGGGCCGAGATTCTCCAGCTCGGCGTTCGCCAGCGCGTCGTCAATCAACTCGCGCAAATCGCCGGCCGCCGTTCGCCAGCGCCGGCGGAGCGCCGTCTGAGCCTGCTCGCCGCCGATCTGGCCCAGCGACCAGATGGCCGCCATCTGCGTTTCGAGGTCGTCGTCGTGGGTGAGTTCGGCCAGCGCGCCGACCGCGCCGGCGAGTTCAAGTTCCCCGGCGGCCCGCGCCGCCTCGTAGCGGAATTCAGGGCGGTCACTGCGCAGTTCGGCGAGCACGGGCGCGGCCCAGCGCTCGTCGAGATTGCGGCCCATGGCGAAGATCGCGCTGGCGCGCATCGCCTCATCCGGCGCGCGATAGGCGGCTTCGATGATCGGGATGATCTCCGGGCGGCCGGAATAGGCGACCGACTCGAGGGCGCGGCGGCGGACTTCAAGATCGTCAACGCCGGCGAGGACGGCCAACAGCGCGTCTTCGACACGGCGGGCGCGAGCCGGCAGGAGTTCGTCGCACTCGCCGAGATAGACGAAATGCCCGAGGCCTTTGGCTGCCTCGGCGCGCACCGGCGCTTCCGGATCGTTCTGCATCAGCTGAATGAACAGGGGAATCAGATCGGCGTCCTCGGATTCCCACAGGTTTGAGATCGCCGTGGCGCGGACTTCGGCGTCCGGGTCGTCGAGGCCGAGGCGCGACAGCGCGTCGAAGTTGACGCGGAAGTCGTCTTCCGCGATGTCGCCGACCTCTTCCAGCAGGGCGCGCCGCAGGCGCACGGGCCAGTCGGGCCAGCGGGCTTCGACCTCGGCCAGATCGGAATCGATCAGGTCGGAGAACGGCGTCAGGTCGAGACCCTCGATCGCCTCGTCGGCGTCCATCACCGCGAGCAGATCGCGGACGGTCTTGAATCTGCGGCGCGCCACGAGTTATTTCCCCGGAATGATCGAATTGAAAATGTCTTGATAGGTGATCAGCGCCATCAAGACGAGCAGCAGGGCCATGCCGACGATGTGAACCATTCCCTCGCGTTCGGGATCGACGCGCCGCCCGCGCAACGCTTCGATCAGGACGAAGAAGATGCGCCCGCCGTCGAGCGCGGGCAGGGGCAACAGATTGGTGAGGGCAACGGCCACGCTGACCACGCCGGCCAACTGCGCCACCGGGAACCATCGGTTCGTCTGCCGGGCGATATCCACGACCAGCCCGGTGACTTGATACAAGCCCACCGGCCCGATGGGACGCGCGTCCTCCACCCGCACCTGACCGCGGAAGATGCGCGTCGGCAGCAAGATGATTTGTCGAATCTGGTAGACGACTTCCTCGCCGGCGCGGACGAACGCGCCCGGCCACGAGTAGCCCGGCCCGAGGATTTCGCGGCTGAGTTCGATTCCCAGCGGGCCTTGCCCCTCCGGCGTCTGGTCGAGCGTGCGCGGCGTGACGGTGAATTGCAATGGCTGGTCGCCGCGCAGGGCCTTAAGCGTGATGGGTTTGCCGATGTGAGTATGGACGTAGTCTTGCAGATCGGGGATGTAGTTGACGCTGATGCCGTCGGCGGCGACGATCACGTCTCCGGCCTTCATCCCGGCGAGGGCGGCGGGCGTGCCCTCGACGACGTTCGCCACGGCGACGAGAGTGGAGCCGATGTGAAAGGCGAAGACGAAGATGAGGAAGCCGGCGGCCAGATTGGTGAGCGATCCGGCGGCCAGCACCGCAATCCGCACGCGCTTCGT
>JACQED010000348.1 GCA_016200785.1 Chloroflexota bacterium | reverse complement strand
GCAAACGCGACGTGAACTCCGAGCAGTCCATCTTCGTCCTCGGCCTGCGCCATCTGGGCTACACACCCGAGGCCATTCTCAACTGGATTGCATTGATGGGCTGGAGTTACGACGACAAGGCCGAGTTCTTCACGCTCGACGATCTGATCGCCAAGTTCAGCCTCGACAGCCTCAATCCATCCCCGGCGGCGGTGAACTACGAGAAACTCGATCACTATGCCGGCCTCCACATCCGCCATCTCTCTCTCTCCGACCTCCAATCTCGCATCAAGCCGTTCTTCGAGAAGGCCGGCCTCGTTGTGAATGACGCGACGCTGGCGAAAGTTACGCCGCTGATTCAGGGGCGCACTGTCACGCTCGACGACGTGGTGCAGATGGCCGGTTTCTTCTTCCGCGACGACATCTCGCCCGCTCCGCCCGATCTTTTGCCGAAGGGCCTGACGCCGGAGACGGCGTTGACTGCGCTCGACCGTTCCCGCGAGATTCTCGCCTCGCTCCCGAACTTCGACCACTCTACGACCGAGCCTGCCATGCGCGCTCTGGCAGACGAACTCGGCCTCAAGCCCGGCCAACTCTTCGGCCTCCTGCGCGCCGCCGTCACCGGGCAGACGGTGTCGCCGCCGTTGTTCGAGACCATGGAAGTTGTGGGGAAAAGGAGGACGCTGGCGAGATTGAGTCAGGCGATGGGATTATTAGAAGCGTCAAATTACTGACCGCTGAAATGCTGCATAAACAGGTACAATGGCTGGTGGACGAAGCCAATTGGCAAGCCGCAGTGAGGAGGTGACGGAATGAACTGGCAAGAGCGTATTGTGATTGACCCGGCGATTCTAGTAGGCAAGCCGGTGGTCAAAGGCACCCGCTTGGCAGTCGAGTTCATCGTAGACCTGCTGGCACAGAGTTGGAGCGAGGCCGACATCCTGCGAAACTATCCCGGCCTGACGCACCAAGACATCGCCGCCTGTTTGGCCTATGCCAGCAGTCTGTTGAAAGCCGAGAAAGTCTATCCGCTCGAACTTGTGATCGTTTGACCCATGCGCCTGCTGGCCAACGAGAACTTTCCCGGTGACGCGGTCGCGGCCTTGCGTGAGGCCGGGCATGACGTGGCATGGGCCCGCATTGACGCGCCCGGCCTTGACGACCAGGCCGTGCTTGCCCGCGCTCAGGCTGAAGACCGCCTGCTCGTCACCTTTGACAAGGACTTCGGCGAACTGGCTTTCCGGACTCGCCTCCCCGCCACAAGCGGGATTATCCTCTTCCGCATCTCGGCTCCTTCCCCGGAAGTCGTGGCCCGCGTAGCCGTGCAAGCCCTCGCCAACCGCTCGGATTGGGCGGGGCATTTCGCCGTCATCGAAGATGACCGTATCCGCATGACGCCGCTTCCGAAACCAGCGTGACCTGCTCCCGCCTCATCGAAGTCGCCCTCCCCATCCGCGAAATTTCTGCGGGCATCCCCGACACGCCGCGCGCGCGATCTGCTGGCCTCCGTGCCGGGCTTTGACCACGGCACGACCGAGCCTGCCATGCGCGCCCTGGCCGACGAACTCGGCCCGACAGCCGGTCAACTCTTCGGCCTCCTGCGCGCCGCCGTCACCGGGCAGACGGTGTCGCTGCCGTTATTCGAGACGATGGAAGTTGTGGGGAAAGAGAAGGTGATGGAGAGGCTGCGTAGGGCGGCGGGGATGTTGGCAACGCTCCGCTGAAGAATCCGGATTGGGCCACAAAGCGTGCGAAGAACACGAAGACAACGCAGAGAATCTTGCCGCTCCTGGCAGTCTTCGCAGTTCGCTCACGGCTATTTCAGGAGAGGAAGTTCCACAATCAAAAACGCCCTTTACGCGAGGGCGTTTTTGTGTTTTGGCGACTTCGGCTACTCGGCCTTCTGCACCTTTTCGACCTTAGCCCAAGTGTCTCTTAGCGCCACCGTGCGATTGAACACCAGCCGCTCGCCGCGCGAGTCGGGGTCCACGCAGAAGTAGCCGGTGCGCTCGAACTGGAAGCGATCGCCGGGTGCCGCGCCTTTCAGGCTCGGCTCGACGAAACAGCGGGGCAAAACTTCGAGTGAGTTGGGATTGAGGTTGGCGAGAAAAGATTGACCTTCGGGTGTCGCGTCCGGGTCCTCGACCGCAAACAGACGATCATACAGCCGCACCTCGGCCTCCAGCGCGTGTGCGGCTGAGACCCAGTGGATCGTGGACTTCACTTTGCGTCCATCGGGCGCGTCACCGCCGCGTGTAGCCGGATCGTAAGTGCAACGCAGTTCAGCCACCTCTCCGTTTTCGTCCTTCACCACGCCGACGCATTTGACAAAGTAAGCGTATCGCAGGCGGACTTCGCGCCCCGGCGAGAGCCGGTAATACTTCGGCGGCGGGTTCTCGCGGAAGTCGTCCTGCTCGATATACAACACGCGGCTGAACGGCACTTTGCGCGTGCCCACGCCGGGGTCTTCGGGGTTATTGATCGCGTCCAGTTCCTCGACTTGATCTTCAGGGTAGTTCTCGACGACGACGCGGATTGGCCGCAGAACGCCCATCACGCGCGGCGCGCGTTTGTTGAGATCGTCGCGCACGCAGTGTTCGAGCAAAGCCACATCTATGGTGCTCTCGTTCTTGGCGACGCCGATGCGACCGCAGAAGTCGCGGATGGCTCCGGGGGTGAAACCGCGCCGCCGCAGCCCGGAGAGCGTCGGCATGCGCGGATCGTCCCATCCGCTCACGAGGCCCTCTTTCACCAATTGCAGAAGTTTGCGCTTGCTGAGG
>JACQED010000357.1 GCA_016200785.1 Chloroflexota bacterium | reverse complement strand
GCCGCCATCGCGAAAGCCGCGGAGTTGATCGATCTCGATCGGCACACCGGCGAGCATCCACGCCTCGGCGCGACCGACGTCGTCCCGTTCATCCCCATCCGCGACGCGACCATGGCCGACTGTGTCGCCATCGCCCGGCGGCTGGGCGAGCGGGTGGGGCGCGAATTGAACATCCCGGTCTACCTCTACGAGGCCGCGGCGACGCGACCCGACCGCGAGAATCTGGAAAACGTTCGGCGCGGGCAGTATGAGGCGCTCAAAGTTGAGATCGAGACGAACGCTGATCGCAAGCCCGACTTCGGCCCGGCGAAACTGGGCAGGGCCGGCGCGACCGTCATCGGCGCGCGTCCGTTCCTCGTCGCCTACAACGTCTATCTCAATACGAGCGATGTCGAGATCGCGAAGAAGATCGCCAAAGCCTTGCGTCACTCATCCGGTGGCCTGCGCTACGTTAAGGCGCTCGGCTTGCTCGTCGAAGGTCAGGCCCAGGTGAGCATGAACCTGACCGACTTCGGCAAGACGCCGATCTATCGCGCGGTCGAAATGATCCGGCGCGAGGCGGCGCGCTACGGTTGTGCGATCGCGCGCAGTGAACTCGTCGGCATGATCCCGCAGGCCGCGCTGATGGATGCGGCGCAGTGGTATCTGCAACTCGACGGACTTCAATCCGATCAGATTCTTGAAAACAAACTCGCGCAGGCGGCCGGCCAAGCGGGAACGTCGCGCCCAGAATCATCATCCGCCGATTTCGTGGACGCATTGGCGGCGGGGACGGCGACGCCGGGCGGCGGCGCGGCGGCGGCCTATGCCGGTTCGATGGCCGCCGGGCTGGTGGCCATGGTCGCCCGATTGACGATCGGCAAGAAGAAATATGCCGACGTCGAAGCCGAGATGAGATCGGTCGTCGAGGCCGCCGAACTTCTGCGCGCTCAGCTGAGCACAGCGGTGGCCGAGGACTCAGTTGCGTTCGAAGCGGTGATGGCGGCGATGAAACTCCCGAAAGATTCCGAGTCCGAGAAGGCCGCGCGCGTCGAAGCCGTCGAACGCGCGACGCATGGCGCGACCGATGTTCCACTCCGCGTGGCGCGCGCCGCGTTGAATGTGATCGATCAGGCGGCGGTCGTCGCAGCGAAGGGAAATATCAACGCCGCCTCCGACGCCGGGTCGGCGGCGCATCTGGCGTTGGCCGCAGTGAAAGCCGCCGCGCTCAACGTTCGCACCAATGCGGCGGGCGCGACGGACAAAACTGCCGCCAGCGCGTGGCTGGCCGAGATCGGCAGGATCGAACAGCGCGCACAGGAAGCGGCCAGCGCGGTCGCCAAGATAAACTCCGAACGGGCGGGGCTGACAGGTTGAAGCGTTTGATCGCGCGGTTGGCGGGCCTGTTCATTCTGGCCGTCGTCCTCGTCGCCTGCGCGTGGTTGCCTGAATTGAGCGATTCCTCTTTGGGCACCGCCTCGCCCGACACGCCGCCTCCCGGCGTGACGCTTGTCGCACCCGCCGGCGTGACACTGCTTGCGCCGGTCGGCGTGACTTTCGTTTACACACCCACGCCCTCGACGACTCCTTCGCCGACTCTCTCGCCCACGCCGACCGTACCCAGCCCGACGCCGACCGCTTCGGTTACGCCTTCGCCGACGCTCACGCCGACTGCGTCGGTGACGCCCTCTCCGACGTTGACGCCGAGCATCACCCCATCGGCGACCATCACGCCTTCGCTCACTCCGACGCCCACAAACACCGCCACGCCCGGCCCCAGTCCCACGTTGACTCCGTTCCCGCCCGATCATCCGCCAGACGATCATTACTGGCTGGCTCGTCCGATCCCGGGCGGCTTCGTCAACTATGTGGATCGCAACTATCCTTACGGCTCGACTCAGAACGGGAAGCGCGAGCCGCATCACGGAGTCGAATTCCAAAACACAACGGGCACGCCGGTCATGGCCGCCGGCGCCGGCACGGTGGTCGTTGCCGGGCAAGACTGGACGGAGAAGTACGGCCCCGATCTATACTTCTACGGCAACCTCGTCGTCGTACAACTCGAACGGCGCTACCGCGATCAGGCTGTGTTCAATCTCTACGGCCACCTCGACACAATCAAAGTCAATGTCGGGCAAAGAGTGAAGGCGGGCGATTTGCTGGGAACCGTCGGGCTGAGCGGCGTCGCCATCGGCCCGCATTTGCACTTCGAAGTGCGCGTCGGCAGGAACAATTATGACTCGACCCGCAACCCCGAACTGTGGCTCGCGCCGTTCGCCGGCTGGGGTTCGCTCGCCGGGCGCGTGCTCGACGCCGAGGGCAAATACGTCCCCGGCCTCACGGTGGTCATCAAGTCGATCAAGCTCAAAGATGAAACGCACGGGCCGATCGTCCGCTACGCCAGCACCTACGCGCAGGAAACGCTCAACGGCGATGACGAATTCAAGGAGAACTTCGCGCTTGGCGATCTGCCGGCGGGCGAGTACAGCGTGGCCGTCTCAGGCATCACCAAAGGGCAACTCGTGACCGTCACGAAGGGCCGGACGGCGTGGGTCGTGTTCTCGGCCAAGTTGGTTCCGACTCCCACTCCGTAGAGACAATGCGTATCCTTCTCAACGCAAAGACGCAAAGTAGCAAAGACGCCAAGAATAATGTTAGCGCGCCAAACCGATGGGGTAGCGATTTGACGTAAAATGGCTCATGCGAGTATCTTCGAGGTTCTGACGCCGCCATGATGGCGATCCTCGGGAGGCCCGCATGAGCCAGTTGAGCGTAATGATAGTCCGGACGGAT
>JACQED010000342.1 GCA_016200785.1 Chloroflexota bacterium | reverse complement strand
GGCGCTTGAAGTATTTCACTTGAAGCGGTTCGTGGGTGGGCCAGGCCGGTGTGCCGATGCCCAGTGGGATAGTGAGGTCGATGATTGTCATAGGCTAGTCTCCTTGTTGTCGCACCGCAGAGAGCGCTGACTCCGCAGAGTCTCTTTTCTCTGCGCCCTCTGCGAACTCAGCGGTAAATGATCAGCAAAGCGTTCCCAATGCTGCGAACGCATCCCTGAAACATTTCTCCGGCGCGCGGAGGATTCCGGCGCCGACCATGCCGACGCCGGGGTCTTTGTGCGCGATGCCGGTGTTCAGCCGGGGCAGGATGCCCGTCTCGGCGACGCGGCGCACGTCAATGCCCAGCGGTGTCCCCCGGAAGTTCAACGATGGGATAGTAAAGCCTTCGTGTTCGCCGAAAGTGATCTCGTACATCTCGAGCGTCGCCTGCACGGCCATCTGCGGCGTGCCGCCGACGAACTGGGTAATGGCGGGCGCGGCGGCCATCGCAAAGCCGCCGTAGCCGGCCGTCTCGGTGATGGTGCTATCGCCGATGTCGGGGTTGGCGTCCTTCTCGGTGAAGCCGGGGAAGTAAAGCCCCTGCACCATCCCGGCCGGCGCGGTGAACCAGCGGTCGGTCATGCTCGCCAGCCGGATGCCGAAGTCGGTGCCGTTGCGCGCCATCACGGTGACGACGCTGCTTCCCTCGACGCCTTCGGCAGCTTCGAGCGCGGCTTTGCCGGCGGCCATGCTCAGGTTGAGAAAAAAGTGATCGTTGCGGTCAATGAACTCGATGACTTTGGCAAGCCGTTCGTTTTCTGTATTCGTCCGCGCCAGCGCCGGGCCGATGGCCCGAAGGAAGAGCGACGTGGCCGCGCGGTTGCGGTTGTGGCACTCGTCGCCCATGTGCAGGGCTTGCGCGATCAGGCTCTTGATGTCAATGCCATCGGGCATGGATTGAAGCGCGCGGTCGAGCGCCGGGTAGAGATCGGTCTCCATCCACTTGAGGCGCGCGTACACTTCCGGCCCCATCGCACCGTAGCGCAGGACTTTGCCGAGGCCTTCGTTCTGCGTGGCAAAAGCCTTGTTGCCGAAGGCTTTGTTCTCCAGAATGAACACCGGCATGCGCGGCGAGACGATGCCCGCCATCGGGCCGACGGTGTGGTGATGGTGGCACGGGGAGAATTCGATCTGGCCCGACGCGGCGATCTTTTCCGCCTCGCGCTCGTCGGCGGCGAGGCCCTCGTAGATCAGCGCGCCCATCACCGCGCCGCGCTGTGGGCCGCACATGCGATCCCACGCGATCGGCGGCCCGGCGTGCAACAGCATCCGGTCGTGCATGCCGGGGATCACGTCGCGGGCGATGCCCATGCCGGCCAGCACGGGGCGGGCTTGCTTGATGCGTCTACACACTTCCTCGTTCGCGTCGTCAATATCTACGCCTGTTTTCGTCATCCGCAGTTGTGGCACGCCGCCGGCCGGAGGTCGCCAGTCCACCTCAACGACCGGCACTTTCTGATCGCGCACCGACTGCGCCATACTGCTCAGCCCCACGTTGACGACGCTAAGGGGTTGACCGAAGAGATCGGCGATGGTTTTATTGGTCATAGTTGCCTTTGTTCATAGGGATGAGGGATGCAGGCGGAAGGCGAAAGTCTTATCATCCTTTATCCTTCCGCCTTGGTCCTTTCGACACAACCATCCCCGTCAACCGCGCCGCCGCCGCGTTGCTATCGCAGATGATTGCTCCGGCGGCCGTCATGGCTTGGACTTGGCGGCTCAATCGCTGAGGGTCTTCCTCAGTGCCGGCCACCGAGGCGACGACGATCAACTCACGGCCAGCCTTGCGCGCCAGTTCGCGCGCCTGGCGCACTGCCGGGCCAAGTTCAGAGGCCGGGTCGGGGTGCGCGCCGTAGCCCAGCACCACGTCGAGCAAGATGACCGCGACTTGCCGATCGCGCGCTTCTTGCAGAAGACGCCGGATGCGCAGGTCGTTGTCAATCATCGGGTGCGGCCGGCCAACGGTGAACTCCTCTTCGCCCAAATCCACCGCCGTGTGCTTCTGGCTATGAGTCGAGTCGGGGAGTTGACTGGCCTGATCGAGCGGCGCGTTGGACAGGACAGGTTCTTTCAGCATGCCGCGCCAGATGACTTGCGCCTCGTAACACAGCGTGCCGCCGGAGAACAGGCCGCGCAGATAACGTTGGCCGGGCTTGAGTTTCGTGGATAGTTTCCTGGCCTGCTTCTTCAGATCGCGCTCGACGGCCTCTGGCGAAACCTTGACGGCCGCTCCGGCCCTCTGCGCGGACAGCCTCGCCGCTTCTTCGAGCGTCATCGCCGGCACAGCGTTCGCGGCCGAGACGAGTTTCGGATCGCCGCCGAGGAAGCAGACGACGGTCGGCTTGTCGCTCAAGGCGACCTGCGCCATCACCTTTTCGACGACGGACTTCGCCGGCGGTTTGCTGACCAGCGCGATCACTTTCGTCGCGGGATCGGCTTGAAGCGACTTGAGTCCTTCGAGCATCATGATGCCGCCCACTTCCTCTTTGAGATCGCGCCCGCCCGTGCCGATACCCTGCGTGATGCCGACGCCATATTTCGCGAGCAGTGTGCTCACTTCTTGCAGGCAGGTGCCCGCCGCCGACACGATTCCGACCGGCCCCGACGGAATGACATTGGCGAAGCCGAGCGCCACGCCGTTGAGGATCGCCGTGCCGGCTCCCGCGCCCATCAACAGCAGGCCGTGGTCGCGCGCGTATTTCTTGAGCGCGATTTCGTCTTCGAGCGTGACGTTGTCGCTGAAGAGGAGAACGTGCAGGCCGCGCCTCAGCGCCTCCCAGGCTTCGTCGGCGGCGTAGCGACCGGCCACGGAGATCACAGCTACGTTCGCGCCCGGCGAGGATTTCACCGCGCCGGGAATCGTTTTTGGCCGAAACTCCGCGGCCTCACCGGCTGCCGCCTCGCCCTTCTTTTGCAGAAGTTTCTCGGCTTCGGCCAATGCCGCGTCGGATGCGCCGTTCTTCGCGCTGACGGCGATCACCAGATCGTTGGGCGTGGCGGCCTGCGCCTCAGCGGTGAGCAGGCCGGAGTCTTTGAGGATCGACTTGTTGGCCTCGGTCGCCATCACCACCGCCGCGTCGATCACGCCCGGCAGTTTCGCCAGTTCGCGCGCCACGAGCATCAGCCTGACCGAGTCGTGATATTCACTGCGCTTGACGAGAGTTTTGACGGTCACTTATCCTTCTTCCTTCCGCCAACGGAGGCGACCCCCAGGCCGCCGATTCGCGGGCGTGGCAGCCTGCTCTGCTTCGTCGTCCAATTTATGGCGCCAGCATCGGGAACACCAACGCCATGAGCACGCCGGCGGCGATGACCGAGGCCAACTGCCCGGCGGTGTTCGCGCCGAGAGCGTGCATCAAAATGAAGTTCTGATTGTCATCCTCCAGCGCCACCTTTTGCGCCAGACGTCCGCTCATCGGGAAGGCGCTTATCGCCGCCGCGCCGACCAGCGGGTTGATCTTTTTACCGGACAAGACGCACAGCAGTTTCCCGAACAGGAGGCCGCCGACGGTGTCGAGCGCGAAGGCGACGAGGCCCAACAGCAGAACCTTCAGCGTCCCCACTGAGAGAAAGGCCGAGGCTTGCATCGTCGAGCCGATCACCAATCCGAGGAAGAGCGTGGCGACGTTAGTGATCGTGTCTTTGGCCGTCTTGCTCAAACCGTCCACCACGCCCGACTCGCGCATCAGGTTGCCGAGCATCAACGTCGCGATGAGCGGCGCGGCCTGCGGCAGGAAGATCGCGCCCAGCAGGGTGATGCTGATCGGGAACAGGATGACCGTCGTCCGGGCGACCGGGCGCGGGGTGTATTCCATGCGGATCATGCGCTCCTGCTTCGTGGTGAAGAGTCGCATGAGCGGCGGCTGGATGATCGGCACGAGGCTCATGTACGAGTAGGCCGTCACCGCCACCGCCGCCGCGAGGCCTGGCGTCGCGAAGAGGTGTTCCAGCTTCGATCCGACGTAGATCACGGTCGGGCCGTCAATCGAGCCGATGACGCCGATGGTGGTCGCTTCGGCCAGATTGAAGCCGAGCAACACGGCCAGGAATAACGTGCCGAAGATGCCGAGGTGCGCCAGCGCGCCGATTAACACCAACACCGGTTGGCTGAGGAGCGGGCGCATGTCGAGCATCGCGCCGACGCCGACGAAGATCAGCAGGGGAAACAACTCGGTGTCGATGCCGGCGCGCTTGAGGACGCCGAACAGCCCCTCCGGGCCAAGCAGGTAAGCCGACACCGGCAGGTTGGCGAGGATGCAACCGAAGCCGATGGGCAGAAGCAGATTCGGCTCGTACTCTTTGGCAATGGCCAGATACATCAACAATCCGCCGGCGATCACCATCAATATCTGCTGCCACGTGATGGTGAGCAGTCCGCCCAGCAAGCCCGTCAGATCGAGTCCATTCATCGGCTTCCCTTCAGGCCAGTTCCAGCAGCGGAGCGCCGTAGGCGATCTGCCTGCCCTCGGCGACGAGGATTTTGCCGATGGTTCCCGGGCGGGTGGCCCGGATCACATTCATGGCCTTCATCGCCTCGATGACGAGCAATTCGTCGTTGGGGTTGACGTGCTGACCCTGCCGCACGGCGATGGACTTGATCACGCCGGGCAGTGGCGCTTTCACGACGCCCGCGGCGTTGGCGGGCGTCGGCGCGGCGGGAGCCAGAGTCTCAGCCCCGGCCACCGTCGGCAGTGACAGCCTCTCGGTCACGGTCTCGGCATAGACGGTGAAGGTCTCTCCTTCGACTTTGACTCTCACTTCAGGCTGGCGAGGATCGTCCAGCACCTCCACGTCAAAGGTTTGGTTATTCAAGGTGATACGATAATGCTTCATCGAGCTGTCCTCGCGCGCCCATGCATATTCAGCGCCCGGTTGCGGTGATACTGCCGCCACGGACGCACCGCCTCCTCCGGCTCAGGCCAGCCAATGGGACTCAGTTCTGCCTGCGCTCTCGCCAGCGCGACGGCGATGACCGCAGCGCGGTGACGCAGCGATTGCGCGTCCAACTCGCCCTCAGGCTCATTCGCCTCCGTTCCCCCGCCGTCTTTGATGAGCGCCGTCATCAGGTACATCATGCCGTAGAGCACCGCCATCGCCGCGAAGAGCAGAAGCATCCCCACGACGGCGATCAGGGAGGCGGTAATCAAATTGCTC
>JACQED010000341.1 GCA_016200785.1 Chloroflexota bacterium | reverse complement strand
CTCTACCCCCCGCCAGTCGTAATCCATACCGACGTTTTCCCGTCCCTCGTGCCCACCGCCACTTCTGCCGTCCGATTTCCCTGTCTGTAATAGAGATAGGTCACGCCGGCGACGACGAGCGCCTCGCCATCCGCCTGCCAACCGTCGGCCAGCATCCGCTCCCCGTAGAACTGGATGACCTCATCCACGGACATCGGGGTCAAATACGAAACATTGCCCTCCATGGAAATCAGATTCTCGTTCGGCTCAACAACAGGAACTTCGGGCGGCAAAGCGAACGGATTGGTTGGCGCGGGTTCAAGGGTGATGTCCGAGGGCCCAGGAATCCCCGTTCCGGATACCACCGCGAGTGTGATCAACACGTTCGTCTTCCCCTGCCCTGTGTCCAGCGAGACGTGCGCCACTGTGCTTCCCTTGAGATAGATTAGGGAGGCTACGTCCGCTCCAGATACGTCCTTTCCAATGATCGATTCCTCCTCCGCCTCCTGCCAACCGTTGCCCGGCATCTGATCCTGATAGAACTTGAGAACCTGGTCAAAGGCGAGCGGCGTCACATACGAGACGAGGCCCTCCTTGGCAATCAGATCCTCGGCCTGCTCGACCACGGGAATATCGGGCGGGACACGGAACTGAGGCGGAAGCGCCGTTCCGATTTCGGGAGACACTTCCACCGTAAGTCGGAGCGGAGGCTTCGGCGTCGCGCCGACGCCCAGCGCGCCAAGCACGGTTTGACACGCCAGCACCGGCATCAGGCACAGCGCCAGCAGGGCGGGAACTAACAGTCTGCGGTTCATCGTGGTCGGCGGCTGCCCGTCAACAAAGAGTCACCTCTGCTGCGTTGCAACAAAATCGTCGAAGTGAATCTCCGCGTTCGGCTGATCCCAAGTTAATACGAACAGGGCCACGTCGCCGCTGCTGAACGTCGAGTCGGACGCCGAGGCAATCATCTGCCCATCTACGTAGAGTGCGAGTTGCCCGGGGCCGCAATCAGCGGCCAGCCGATAGGTGCCGGCGTTGGGCCGGATTCGATCAGACGCCGCCCACTCGTTGTCCGGAGATGACAAGATTGTGAACTCTCCGCTAACAAACTTGCCGATGGCATAGTAGGTATCGGAGCCGATCCCCAGATAGTATTGATTGTCGATGTCCTGATAGCCGCACATAATCCCAAAAGACGCATTCGTCGCCGGGCCTATGTCGCTCGCCGTAACTTCGATATGAACGTTCGATATGTTCACGCCGCGAGTGCTTACAATCCACCACTTGGCCTTGGAGCTTCGAACCACAAATTCACCGTTCTCGTATCCCTTCGAACCAAAGTCACCCGATTCGACGCTCCACCCACTGTTCGGATCGGAGAAGTCATCTTGCAGGATGGCGCTCGGCGTGGGCACGACCCGCGGCGGCGATGTGGGCACGACCAGCCCCGGCGGGGTGGGCGCACCTGCAGGCGCGGCGGGGCTTTGCGTCTCGCCGAAACCCAGCGCTCCCAAAATCCTGCTTCGCTGAGTCGCCGCGAGAAGAACCACGCAGAGCGCCGCCAGGCACGCCAGCGCGCAGCCGGCCGAGGCCGTGATGGCGATAATCAGAGTGCGATTGCGATTCCCGGAAGCGGCCATGGCGTGTGTTACTCCCTCCCGCTCAATCACAGACCGGCACTGGGAAGTTGGCGACTGTGAGTTTTCACCCTTTCACTTCCACCGTTTCCCCTGCCAGGTACCTCTCCATGAAATCCCCCTCATGCCCCGGAGTGAATCCGGTCGCCACCGGCTCCCACTTGCCCACGCCGTTCAGCCCCCCATCTTCCGCTTTTGTAACCTTCACCAACGTCTCCTTCGGCACGGTGTTCAACGCGTGATTGTCGGCCTCGCCGCCGAAGATGAACTGCATGCTGGTCTTCTGCTTGTGGAAGAGCGTGTCGGTCTGGTGCATCGGCATAGACCAGTCGCGGGTGATGGATTGTTGGGAACCATAGCGCAGATTTGCCATGTAGCCCGTGCCCTCCGACTTCGCCAACCCATCGGGTCGAGTTTCGTGGGCCAATACCGATTTCTCCGTCGCCATGAACGGCGCGTGTTTGAGCATGACGATGTGGTACGGGTAGGCCGGGTTGTATTTCACGCGCAGCATCAGCCGGGCCACTTTGTAGAACGGGTCGTCCGGCTTCCAGCCGATGTACGGACGGTCGGCGGGATTGGCGTCAACGTAAACGTAGTCGCCGTCTTCGATGCCGAGGTCCTTCGCCGCTTGCGGGTTCATGTGCAATTGATGGTCGCCCGGCCCGGGCAGGCGCTTGTCGGCGCGATACGGATCGCCGAAGTTCGAGTCGAGAATGATCGTCCAGTCCACCGTGCTCCACGACGAGTGAACACGGTGGCGGGACTTGGGCGTGAGGCAGTAGAACTGGTAGCCTTGCGTCCATAGCGGATTACGATACAACTTCACGTCCCGCCAACTCATCGCGACGTTCCGCACCGTGCGTTCGTCCCAGCCCATCGCATCGAGCGGGATGCCGTAATCGTCGGGTCGGACGAAACGGCTGGTGGTCACGATCGCGTTCGGGAGAAGCGGCGTGGCCTCGGGACTTTCGCGGTGGCTGATCATGTTCTCCCCATATTCGATAGCCTCGGGAATGTCGCAATAGGCATTCAGCCGCCCGGTGTCGGTGTAGAACGGAATCGAGTCGTGCGCCTGTTCCCAGAACGGAATGCGCGGGTAAGGGCGGAAGGGCATGAGCGCCGCGCCCGGCTCGCCGTATTTCCCGGCCATGATGTCCTCGTATTTGTAGCCGGTCGTCGTCAGCGACGAGTCGAGCAAGCGTTGAATATAGACTTCGGGCCGACCATCCAGCGCAAACTTCCAGTAATCTCTGAATCTCGAATCCCCGATCTCATCCCCGATCGCCGCCGCCAACTCCGCGAGAATCCGCACGTCGTCGCGCGTGTCGTACAGCGGCTTGATGCCGCCCTTCCAGATTTGCAGGAAGGGGTTGGAGCACGAGGCCGTGATCTCGGGCACTTCAAATTCGGCCCACGAGTTGGCCGCCAGCGCGAAGTCGGCGTACTCGACGCTGGCCGTCATCTCGATGTCCTGCGAGATGATCAACTCGACGTTCGGGTTGACGTTTTTGATCATCTCGTAGTGATGCTTGGCGTTGTTCAGCAGGTTCACGTTGGTGAAGTACATGACCTTCGTCGGCGTGGGCATGTGCGTCTGGCCGGTGAACACTTTGCGCCCGTACTTCGGCGTCTCGACGATCAGCGGGCGCTCGGAGTGATTCCAGTACGCCGGTTCTTCGTCTTTGGTATAGGCGTGCGCTTTGACGTCTTTGCCCGGCGCGTTCGGATCGAGATTCGGCTCGAACGGATCCTCGGCCACCCAGCCTTTGAAGCCGGGGCCGACCTGCGGCGATCCTTGAAACAGCGCGGCCTTGTAGTTGCCCGCCCACGTATAACAGCCCGCGCCCGGCTTGCCGATGTCCCCGGTGAGCATGAGCGGCAGGAATTGCGCCCGGTTGGCAAGCGTGGCGTGGAACCAGTGATTGATACCCTCGCCGATGTGAATGGCGACCGGGCCCAGAGTCGCGATATCGTTCGCCAGCCTCTCGATCAACGCCTTCGGCGCGTGGGTGATTTCGGCCGCCGTGTCGAGGTCGTAATCTTTCAGATGCTCCCGATACATCGCCCACAGCGTCAGGACTTCGACGGTCGATCCATCCACGAGACGGATGTTCCCCGACCAGTCGAGCGCCGGATCTATTCCCTTCGCGTCCATCGCCGCGCCGACGTCGTCGCGCGTGATCGCCGCCAGCGCGTTCGTCTTCGCGTCGCGCACGACGTAGTCGCCGAGTTGTTCGTATTGGTCGGGCTTGAGGCCTTGCAGATTGAAAGAGGGGCCGTCTGGAGCGAGTTGTAATTGGTAATTGGGAAACACGTCGGCGGCGCGCAGGCGTTGAAGATTGTCGGCGCGGACGAGGAGGGGGAAGTCGGTGAAGCGTTTGACGAATTCGGCGTCATATTTCTCGTTATCCATCAGCCAGCGGGTGATGCCGAGGAACAACGCGGTGTCGGTCGCCGGGCGGATGGGAATCCAGTAGTCGGACTTCGTCGCCGGCGGCGAGTATTCGGGCGTGATGGTAACGATCTTCGAGCCGCGCTCCATCGCCTCGATGAAGAAGTGCGACTCGGGCATTTTGTTCTCGACCAGATTCTTGCCGCACTGAATGTGCAAACGCGAGTTGATCAGATCGTTGAAGTCTTCGTCCGAAGTTTGCAGGCCGGTGGTGAACGGGTGGCCGGGGGCCTGATCGCCGTGCCAGGTGTAATTCGACCAAGCGCGCCCGCCGCGCGCCTCGTCGCGTTCGACGCCGCGAACGTGAACGTCCAACAGCGCCAGCGCGTTGGCGAACCGGTACATGCCGTACTTGCCGATCACTCCCAAGAGGCCCATGCCACCCCGGCACTTGAAAGTTCTCGTGCCCGCCGCGCCCATCGCGGCGATCATTTCTTCGGGATAGCCTTGATCGCGAAGGAGCGCCGCGCCCTCTTCGCCGGAGTAGCGCTTGGCTATCGCGACCATGCCACGTGCAATGTAGCCGTAGGCCGTCTGCCACGAAACGGGCAGAAGTTCGTCCGTGCCGCGCGAGTCGAATTTGTATTTCGATTTGTTGGCCGCGTTCAATTGGGGAAAGCCGTCGTCGGCCCACGCCTGCCAGCCCTTGCGCATCAGCGGCCCTTTGAGGCGGTGCGGCCCGTACATGCGCCGATGGAACGTCTGCCCCTTCTTGCAGCCGCGCGGATGCCAGTGGGCCGTCGCCTTGTTGCCGTAGAGATCGCCGTAGTTAGCAACGTCGTAGTTGGTCTCGGATCGCAGAATGACTCCGTTGCGGACGAAGGCGCGCAGGCGGCAGGCGTGCGTGTCGTTGGGCGAACAGACGAAGGTGAACGACGAGTCGTAGTGATACTGGTCGCGGTACACCTTCTCCCAATTGCGATCGGGGTAACCCGCCAGCGGATTGTCCACGTTCACCGGATCGAGCACCTGCAAGTCCGGATTGGACAAAGCCAAACCGAGGGCGGCGGCACCAGAGAGTTTCAAGAATTGACGACGGGTGATTTTCGACATGTCGCTCTCCTTCACGGCACGTGATGCTTAATGCGTGGATCGTGAAGCGTGAATGACGCATCACGATTCACGTTTCACGTCTCACGCTGCCCTCGCTTCTTCCAGCACGCTGCGCAGCACAGTCACAAATTGCTGGTTCTGCTCCCTCGTCCCCAGCGTCACGCGCACCGCGTTCGGCATTCCCATGCTGCCCGCCCAGCGGACGATGACGCCTTTACGCAAAATCGCCTCCACCATTTGTTTCGCGTCCATCGGCGGGTTGACGATGAGGACGAAGTTGGCTTCACTGCGAACGTAATCCAAGTCAAGCGAGTCCAGCGCATCGTACAAATGGGCGCGCTCCTCCTCGATCAATTGCGTGCTTCGCCGCTGATAATCGTAATCGTCCAGACTCGCGGCGGCGGCGGCCAGCGAAATCGAGCCAGTGTTGAACGGCATCTGCGTGTGGTGGAGATACTCAATGATCCCCTCCCGCCCGATGGCGTACCCCACACGCAGATTCGCCAGCCCGGACTTCTTGGAGAAACTCCGGGCGGCGACGACGTTCCGACCCTGCTTCACGTATTTGACGCTGTCGGCCCGTTCCGGGTCGGTGGAGAAGTCGAGATAGGACTCGTCGAAGACGACGACGACGCGCTCGGGCACCTTCTCGACGAATTCGTCCGCCTCACACCGCTTGACGATCGTTCCCGTGGGGTTATTCGGCGTGCAGAGGAAGATCAGCCGCGTCGCGGGCGTGATCGCGCGCAGGATCGCCGGCAGGTCGAAGCGATGGTCCGGCGTCAGCGGGACTTCGATCGTTTTGCCGCCGAACATCGTCGTCAGGATCGCGAACATCGGGAAGGTCGCGCTGGCGGTGATCGTCTCGCCGCCCTCACACATGAACGCGTGTGTCACCATTCGCAGGATGTCGCACCCGCCGTTGCCGGTGAGAACGTTTTTCTCGGTGAACGTCGGGTCGAGCGTCGGAGCAAGTTTGCGGCGCAGTTCCTTTTCCCAGTAGCCGGGATAGCGGTGCGCCTCGGTCAGCATCTTCGCCGCGGCCTCGACCGCGAGAGGCGATGGGCCGAGCGGGTTCTCGTTCGAGCCCATCTTCACCACTTCGTCCAGCCCGTATTCCTCTTCCACCTCCTCGATGGTCTTCCCGGCGACGTAGAGCGGGACTTTGAGCAGATTGGGGTTGAGTTGAAGTTGTGTCATGGGGCAAAAGGAACTCATGGGACTAAAGGAACAAGGGAACTCGCAGTTCCTCTATTTCCCGTGTTTCCCTCATTTCCTTTCTCTGTCTGCTCTCAACACAATGCTGTGAATTGCCTCGGCTACCTCTTTCGGCAGTGGATCGGGTTGATGCGTCGCCAATATTTCCTCGACCCGCTCGGCGGCTCGCTCGGCGAGAGTCTTGCCGCCTCGCTCCAGCCAGCCGCCGTAGTTGTCGCGCTCGAACAGGCGCGGATACCAGCGCTCGCGGCAATGCTCGACCGTGTGCTCGGCGTCAAGATACATTCCGTCCGGCCCCAATTCGTCCATGAGATCGAGCGCCAGAGTCTCGTCGCTGATTTCCACCCCCCGCGTGATCGGCTTGATCCACGAAACGATCTCGTCACAGATTGCCAACTGCGTCAACGATCCGGTCAACCCGGATTCGAGATAACCCAGATCGTGAATGATGTGACTGCCGGACAGCGCATCGAGCAACAACATCAGGGCGGCTTCGATGCCCGCCTGCTGATCAACCAGCTTCGCATCGCTGGCCCCGGCGAGGGCGAACATCGGCAGGGGGTAGTGATGGGCGAGCGACTGCGCCATGCCGAGGTGATCCGGCCCGCAATACGGATCGACCGTTGTTCGCATGTCGAGGCCGTCGCCGCCGAAGCCAGGAACGACCACCGGCGCGCCCTCGCGCTTCAGTTGCGCGATCACAATCCCGGCCAGCACGCCCGCGTTCATCATCGCCACGTTGCCGGCCATCGTCATCGGGCCGGTCGTTCCGCTCGACACGACGGGGATATACAGCGCGGGCAGACCCTTCTCGGCCAGATACAGAAGTTTCTGCAGGGCTTCTTTGTTGTGGCGCAGGCCGGTGGTCACGTTGATGTAACAGGCCGCGAAGGGTTTGTCTCTCAACGCCGCCGCGCCGCCCGCCACCGCTTCGGCCATCTCCACCGCATCCACGCAGCCCGCGAGATCGTAGGTGACGAAGACAATCGGCTTGACGGTGTGATTGAGCATCACCTCCATCTGATAACGATCGGCGAGGGTCTGATCGACGTCGCTCGGCAGGAACAACGACATGACGAAGTCAATATTCTCCAGCGCATCACACAGCGTGACGCCCTGCGCCACGTCTTGCAGCACCGGCTTTCGTCGCTGGCCGGTGCAGTGATCCACGATGTTGAGACAATCCGATCCCGGCCCGAAGTAATTGCGATAGCCCTCGAGCGGCATCGTCGGATGGCCGTCCCGATCGAAAAGCGTCACGCTTTTCGGCGTGGTGGCGAGCGCCCGCTCCACCAATTGCGCCGGAATGCGGACGCGATCTCCGTCCGTGACTGTCGCTCCGGCCTGACGAACGAGTTCGACGGCCTCCGCTTCGTAGAGACGCACACCCGTCCGCTCAAGTATTGCGAGGCTGGCGTCGTGGAGCCGCTGACATTGTTCGGGTGTGAGACGAGAGAAATGGGTCATGCCGCCATTTCCTTTGTTTCCTTGAGTTCCATTAGTCCTTTCAGAACTCGCTCCGGTGTCATGGGCACCGTCGTCAGCCGCACGCCGACGGCGTCGTAGATCGCGTTGGCAATCGCCGCGGCCGTGGGCGTGCCGCCCATCTCGCCCACGCCCTTCGCGCCGAACGGCCCTTGCGGATCGTCGGTCTCGACGATGATGGTTTCGATCTCCGGCATGTCGGCGGCGGTGAACAATCGGTAATCGAGGAAATCGGGATTTAGCACCCGCCCGTCTTTCACGATCAACTCTTCGGTCAGCGCGTAGCCCAGCCCCATCTGCACCCCGCCCTCGATCTGCCCTTCGACGGCCATCGGGTTGATCGCGCGGCCCACGTCGTTGGCGCAGACGAGGCGCAGAACGCGCACCTTGCCGGTTTCAGTATCTACCTCGACCTCGGCCATTTGCGCGCCGAAGCCGTAGGTCGCGGAGATGTTGCCTTTGTAAGTCTCCTTATCCACGAGACTCGTCGGCGGGTCGTACCATCCCTCACCGATGATGACTTTGCCTCCCTCGCGGAAGTGGCGGGCGCGGGCCACTTTGGCCAGATCGACAGAATGGTGATTGCTGACTGCGAAGCGCCCCCGTGGGGTTGCTGATTGCTGATTGCCATCGGCCCTCACGAAGATTCGACCGTCACCGGCCACGAGTTTTTCCGGCGGCGCTTTGAGAAGTTCGGACGCAGTCTCGAAGATCTGCCGCCGTGCGTCCATCGCTGCGAGGTGGGCGGCGTTGCCGGCGATGAACGTCGTGCGGCTGGCGTGAACGCCTACGTCCCACGGCTTCACGTCGGTGTCGCTGTTCAGCACCGTCACATCTTCAATTTTCACACCCAGCACTTCGGCGACGATCTGCGCCAGGACGGTCTCCGACCCCTGCCCGATCTCGGTGCTCCCGGTGATCAGCGACACGTGGCCGAAGTCGTCCACCTTCACCGTTGCGCCGCACCCGTCGCTCCGATAAATGCGCGCCCCGCCGCCGACGTTGAGAGTCGAAGCAAAACCGATCCCTCTTTTCTTCGGAAATAAAGGAACTTGTGGGAACTGACGGAAACTACCGTAATCTCGAGTTCCTTCAGTTCCTTGAGTTCCCTCAGTTCCTTTGTCTGCGCGCGCGGCGACAGCCTCAAGACACTCCTTCAACCCGCATGAGGTGATCTTCAACCCCTGCGGCGTGTCTTCGTTCGGGCGATTGGCATTGCGGACGCGGAACTCGATTGGGTCGAGGCCGAGCGCCTCGGCCAACCGATCCATCGCCGTCTCGACGAAGAAGGTGGACTGGGGGTTGCCGTAGCCGCGCACCGCGCCGGTGATCGGGTTGTTGGTGTAGACGCAGTCGGCGCGAAAGCGGACGCGCGGCACGCGGTACAGCGAGGCCGTGGTCTCCATCATCACCAACGGCGTGACACTGCCCCACGAGACGTAGGCCCCGATGTCGAGCAGAGCGTAGACGTCGCGGAACGTCAGCGTGCCGTCACGCTTCGCCCCGGCGCGAATGCGGACTTTCGCCGGTTGGCGCACCGGCGCGGCGAGAAATTCTTCGTAGCGCGAGAAGGATACGCGCACCGGCTTACCCGACTTGCGCGCGAGCAAGGCTGCGATCGGCTCAAACGGATAAATGTCCAGCCCGCGTCCGAACGCGCCGCCGATCGCCGTCTGGATGATGCGGATGTCGCTCCCGTCGAGGCCGAGGGCCTCGGCCAGATCGCGCTGAAGCAGGAAGGGGATCTGCGTGGTGCTGTAAAGGGTCAGATGGCCGCGATGATCGAACGAGGCGACGACGACGCTCGTTTCCATCGCGGCATGCGCCACATACGGCAACTCGAAATCATCCTCAACGATGACCTGACTGCCGGCTTCGCCGGTCTTGGCCGGATCGCCGTGGGAGTAGTCATACTGCGTGAAGAGATTGGTGCCGCGCTCCGGGTGCACCAGCGGCGCGTCCGCCTTCAACGCCGCCTCTGCGTCGAGCACGGCCTCCAGCGGTTCGTATTCGACGTGAATAAGCTCCAGCGCCTCTTCGGCGATGTCGGCGTCCACGGCGGCGACCGCCGCCACTTCGTCGCGCAGACTGCGCACCAGGTCACCCTTGAGCGGCGTGTTGTCTTTGCCGTAACCGAATTTCGTCGCCGGATTGTCAGCTGCGGTGACGATGGCCTTGACGCCGGCCAATTTCGCCGCGCGCGATGCGTCCACGCCGACGACGCGCGCGCGCGGATGCTGCGAGTAAAGAATGCGCCCGTGGAGCATCCCCGGCAGGCGAACGTCGTGGCCGTACACCGCCCGGCCCGTAGCTTTGTCCGGGGCGTCGAGTTTGGGGAGGCGTTGACCGATGACTGCGCTCATGCTTCTGCCGCCGACATCACCGCTTCCACGATCTTCTTGTACCCCGTGCACCGGCACAGGTTCCCCGCCAGACCCAACCGCACTTCTTCTTCCGTCGGGCGCGGGTTGTCATTGAGTAGGGCGATTGCGGCCATCACCACGCCAGGCGTGCAGAAGCCGCACTGGATTCCGCCTTTTTCGACCAGCGCGCGCTGAACGGGATGCAGTTCGCCCTCACCCCCGACCCCTCTCGCAGGGGGAGAGGGGAGTACACCCTCAACGGTGAGCACGTCCATTCCGTCGCAGTCGGCGGCCAGCAAGAGACACGAGGTCACGGGCAGGCCGTCGAGCAGCACGGTGCACGCGCCGCAGTCACCGGAGTCACAGCCGCGATGCGCGCCGCGCAGGTCGAGGTTGTTGCGTAGAACGTCGAGCAGAGTCCGGCGCGGGTCGATCAGCAGCTCGCGCGGTTCGCCGTTCACGGTGAGAGTCAAATGAAATTTCGGCATCGCTATGGCCGGCTCCGCATTCGCGTGTCGGAGGCAGTCAAAAGCGCCCAGGCAAAGCGCGCCGAAAGGGAGAAATCGCGGACAAAATTGACGACGACCTGTGAGGGCCGGAGACGCCAGAATTTCCCCGCCCGCAGGTTGTGCCACGCCTGAAGCCAGTACCAATCCAGCGGGCGGCGGGAAACTTGCACACTGCGCATATAACGCTCGGCACACAAGATCCAATCGCGCATGTCGGTCGGGACTTTATCCCACAGGTCGGGGAGCGAGAGATTGAGAGTAACGCTCGGCATTTGCGGAAGGCTCGACAGGGAAGCCTCCATCGCCCCTCGCCCACGCTGGAGAAAGGCCGGCAGGACTGTGTTCGTCCAGTCGCGAAGCGCGCGGCGCATTTCGACAACATTGGCGATCGCCGACGTGGAGCTTGCCCTTAGCAGAGCCGACGGATCGGGCAGGCGCAGGGAGTCTGCCCATTCCGTCTCGCGTTCGCGCAGCCGCTCAAGGTCGGCGATCAGGCGTCGCTCCAAGCGAGTCGCAGGGCGGGTCTCCAGCCAGAGTTCTTCCATTTCCAGCAACAGCGCCGCCCATTTTTGAATCTGATGGGCTTTCTCGCGCAGTTGTCCGACGAAGTGCGGCCAACGGCCCGGAATCGGGAAGCCGGGCCGCCGCGTCAAGCGATCCTTCAGCCGCCAGAAGCCGGTGATCATCGGGTGCTCGCCCTCGATCTCCGCAGCATTCTTGCTGAAGATGAAATTGCGGAACACGCCCCAGTAGTTCCCACTGTGCAGACGGCTCAGGATGGCGCGCATGTTCTCGAAACTGTAGAACACGCGCCAGCACTCGCGGTAGACCGCGTGCCACTCGTCGGCGGTCATGCGCGGGTGAGGCATCGTGGGATGGAATGAGTCGTATCGGTTGAAGTCCGGATCGAGGAGGGAGTGACCCGTGAGCCGCTCTTCCGCGACCCAGCGTTGGTGATCGCGCGAGCCGGGAATCGGGCCGAGCATGAAGAACGATGCCTGCT
>JACQED010000340.1 GCA_016200785.1 Chloroflexota bacterium | reverse complement strand
GTTGCGTGAGGCGCGAACAGTCATCGTGGCCCCGATAAACTCATCAGTCGTCAACCCCAAGCCGGCAGTCGGGCGACTGAAGGCTACGGACTGACGACCGATGCGTGTGGTATAGTGAGTCGGGGCGGAGCGATTTGAACGCTCGACCTCACGGACCCGAACCGTGCGCTCTAGCCGAACTGAGCCACGCCCCGAACAGGCGGCATTATAACGTAAAGACGGAGAGATAGCAAGCCTTGCAGTCTTTTCACCTCATTCTACTCTTGTGCGCCGCGCTGGCCCATGTCGCGGCGCACACCGCCATCAAGCGCGCCCGCGATCGGTGGGCGTTTTTGTGGTGGATGATGCTTACCAGCAACATTTTCTTTTTCCCTTTGCTTTTGCAAGTCGGGCAGATACCGTTTATTGGGTGGGCCATTCTGTTCGCCAGCGTCTTCGTCGAAATACTCTACTACTCTTCAGTCGTCCGTGCTTATCAGGCCGGCGACCTCTCGCTGGCCTATCCACTCTCGCGCGGTTCGTCTCCACTCTTTCTTAGCCTTTGGGGGATCCTCCTGCTCGGCGAAAAAGTGACTCTGCATGGACTCGCCGGGATCGCGATGATCGCGGCGGGCCTGTACACGGTCAATTTGCCCCGGCTGGGTGAATGGGCCGCGCCGTTCCGCGCGCTGAAAGATGCGGCTCCCCGCTGGGCTCTGTTCGGCGGCCTGTGCATCTCGGTCTACACCGCTATTGACAAGGTCGGCGTGCGCTACGTGCCGCCAATTCTCTACGTCTACCTCACGTTTTTGTTAGCGTGGATCGTCATCACTGCGGATTTATGGCGCACGGACGGCTGGGAGACGGTGAAGGCCGAGTGGGTAACTGGCAAGTGGGCATTCGTCCTGGCCGGACTCGTGACCGTCGGGGCTTACTCCGTCGTCTTGTGGGTGATCCGCAATGGGACGCCGGCCACTTACGCCGGAGCCGTGCGCGAGGTCAGCGTCGTGATCGCGGCGCTGGCGGGGACCGTCGGCCTGCACGAGGGAAAGATCGCGCCGCGAGTGATCGGCGCGGCGCTGGTGGTGACCGGGGTCGCGTTGATCGCATTGAGAGGCTAGAGTTTGCTTGACAGCCTATACCGTAACCGATATGATTGCGTCTTGCCAGACATTCTGAAAATAGAGAAAGGACAATACACGGTGGCAAAGAAAAGCAAGAAAGTGCGCGTGGCAATTGTCGGAGTGGGCAATTGCGCCTCCTCGCTGGTGCAGGGAGTCGAGTATTACAAGAATGCCAAAAATACGGACAGCGTGCCCGGACTCATGCACGTCGAACTCGGCGGTTATCACATCAGCGACGTCGAATTCTCGGCCGCCTTCGACGTGGTTGACACGAAGGTCGGGCGCGATCTGAGCGAGGCCATATCTGCCCATCCCAACAACACGATCAAGTTTGCCGACGTGCCCAGGCTCGGCGTGCCGGTTTGCCGGGGCATGACGCACGACGGCTTGGGAAAGTATCTGTCGCAGATGGTGAAGAAGGCGCCCGGCAAGACCGACGACGTGGTGGGCATCCTCAAGGAGACCAAGACCGACGTCGTCGTCAGTTATTTGCCGGTCGGCTCGGAGAGCGCGACGAAGTGGTACGTCGAGCAGGTGCTCGAAGCCGGTTGCGCTTTCGTCAACTGCATCCCGGTGTTCATTGCCTCCTCAGAATATTGGGGCAAGCGTTTCGCCGAGCGCGGATTGCCGATCATCGGCGACGACATCAAGTCGCAGGTCGGCGCGACGATCACCCATCGCGTCCTGACCAACCTGTTCAACGATCGCGGTGTGCGCCTCGATCACACCTATCAGCTCAACTTCGGCGGCAACATGGATTTCTTCAATATGCTCGAACGCGAGCGGCTCGAGTCCAAGAAGATTTCCAAGACCAACGCCGTCACCTCGCAGCTGCCCTACAAGTTGGCCCCCGAAGACGTCCACGTCGGCCCGAGCGACTACGTGCCGTGGCTGACCGACCGCAAGTGGTGCTACATTCGCATGGAGGGGACAACCTTCGGCGACGTGCCGCTGAACGTCGAACTCAAGCTGGAAGTCTGGGACTCGCCGAACTCGGCCGGCGTCGTGATCGACGCGGTGCGCTGTGCCAAACTCGCGCTGGATCGGGGACTGGCCGGGCCGCTAATCGCGCCCTCCTCATATTTTATGAAATCGCCACCGGTTCAGTACACCGACGACGAGGCGCGGACGTTGACCGAGAAGTTCATAGAGGGGAAATAAGGCTCGCTTCGCTTGACAGCCATTTCCAATTATGATAAATGTATCACACGTATAGGATAATGTTGGGAACGTTCCCCTCACGCGCTCAGGAGCAGACCGATGGCCGTCTTTAAACTCCACGTCCCGATCCTCGACGACATCAAAGCCAAAGGGCTCAAGCCGGCGTTGATCGCGAAGGCCGACGACGTCGTAAACCGAATCACCGTTGGCCTGGGCGTCAACGATATCCGCTCGGTCCTGCGTGGCGACCCGCCGCCCAGGCCGAACATCCGCACCAAGCCCCACGCCGACGGCTTCTGGTTCCACATGCGGCCGACGTACTATCACAATCTTGTCGCGTCTCTTTACCCCACCTTCCGGCTTGGCTGGCTGTCGGTTTATCTCTTCGTGGTCGAACTGATCACCGGGGTGTTCCTCATGATCTTCTACACCCCATCGCCCCTCGTCGCCTACGAGAACATGCTGAGCATCCTCGGCAACGTGCCGTTCGGCCGGCTGATGCGCGACATTCACAAGGTGGGCGCGGAGTTGATGGTGATCGCCGTCTGCCTGCACATGCTGCGGACGTTCCTCACCGGCAGTTACAAGAAACCGCGGCAGTTCACCTGGTTCACCGGCGTCGTCCTGTTATTGACTACGCTGGTGCTGTCCTTCTCCGGCTATCTGTTGCCGTGGGACCAGTTGTCGCTGTGGGCCGTGACCATCGGCGCTTCAATGGTCGAGGCCATTCCACCCCAGCAAGTCGGCGACGTCGTCAATCTGATCGTGCGCGGCGGGCCGCTGTTCAACGCGGGCGGCCTCCTGCGGTGGTATTTGCTCCACGTGTTGGCTTTGCCAGCCACACTGATCGTCGCCTTTGGCGTTCACTACTACAAGGTGATTATCCACGGGCACAGCTTGCCGCCGCGCGCCGAGGCCATCGGCGAGGACACGGCCAAGCGCGTGCCGACCGACAAGCGCACCTACTTCCTGCCCGACGTGCTCACGCACGAGTTGTACCTCGTCGCGCTGTGGACCTTCATCGTCGTGCTGGCCGCGATCTTTTTCTACCACGCCCCGCTGGAGACGCACGCCGACCCGCAACTGACGCCGCTGCACATCACTTCGCCGTGGTACTTCTTGTGGCTGCAAGGGATGTTGAAACTCGGCGACAAAGTGTTCTGGGGCCTGGTGGCGCCGGGGATTCTCTTCAGCGTGCTGTTCGTGGTGGGCTGGATCGAAGTCGGGCCGAGCCGCCGCTACGGCGACCGGCGCGTCGGCTGGTCGGTGGCTTGCGTCACGGTGGTCTTCCTCGCCATCACCAGTTTTATGGGCACGCCCAACTATCTGGTGACCTCTTCGCCCGATCAGGAAGTGGTCGCCGAGTTACTGCCGCAGACCGAGGCCGGCCCGCTGCGCAAGTCGGACTGGGGCGAACTGACCCTCGGGGAATACAACGCGAAGAACTGGGCCGAGGCGCCGACTCCCGCGTTACAGCGCCTGCTCCGCATGTACAATGAAGAGCTGGAGCGAGTGAGCAAGAAGCGCTTGCAGGGAGCCGAGGGCTTCATGGTGATCGAAGACTGGCAGGCTGACTTGAAGAAGGTTACCTTCCGGGTCAACTGGACAAACTCGGACGGGTCGCCGGGGACGTTCACCCAGACAGCATTTCTGCATCGCCTGTCGAACTATCAGCAGGATAGATAGCGGCCGGCAGGCAGGGGGACAAAGTGCCCGGAGCGATTACTCGCAAGTGCTGAGGCGGTACCTCTCTGTGCCGACTGCCGTGAGCTTCTCAGCACGAATTGGAGAACTGCGCCTCCGGAAGTGCGCAATTTGACCCCTTGAGTTTTTTGAGCTGAGAACGTACACTATGGGCGAGCCAGGCGCTAGCAATGGTGTCAGGCTCGCCCGGTTGTTTTAGTTGAGCGGATATGCACATTCCCGAAACAACGACTGTCAAGCGCAGATCACTCACCGACTGGATGCGCGTCCGGTTTAGGGGGTTGCTCGACTGGGCCGGCGGCGCGCTCGTCCGGCTGGGGCTGGCGTCGAACACGATGACTCTGCTGGGCGTGGCCGGCAACATCATCGGCGCATACTTTCTGGCGCAGGGTCAACTGACTGTGGGCGGGCTGATCGTGCTGGCCGCCGGGCCGATCGACGCGCTCGACGGCACGATGGCGCGCCTGCGCGGCGAGTCCTCCAAGTTCGGCGCATTCGTCGACTCGACCAGCGATCGCTATTCCGAGTTGATCATCTTCTTCGGCCTGTTGATTCACTTCGCCCGGCAGGCGAACACCACGGGCATACTGCTGGTCTTCGCCGCCGCCGCCGGATCGGTTCTCGTGAGTTACGTGAAAGCTCGGGCCGAAGCGCTGGGTTATCAAGCCGACGTGGGCGTGCTCACTCGATTGGAGCGTTATCTCGTGTTGTCGCCCGCGTTGATTTTCAACGTGCCGCTCATCGGCCTGTGGATTGTGGCGATGCTCGCGAACTTCACCGCGCTCCAGCGCATCTGGCGCGTGCGGCGGCAAGCGCGGGCGGAACGTCGGAGTGACAAGTGACGAGTGGCGAGTGACGGGCGTCTACGCCACCCGGCCCTCGTCACCCGTCACCAGCAAGGAGCATCATCGTGGTCTGCGATCCCCCCGGCATTCATATCTTCGGCAGTTACTGCGTCCGTTACTACGGTATCATCTTGATCGGCGGCGCGATCGCGGCCGGCTTTTTGTCGGCCGTCGAAGCGCGGCGGCGCGGCCAGGACCCGGACATCGTGTGGGATGGGATCGTGTGGGCGCTGATCGGCGGCATCCTCGGCGCGCGCCTGTGGCACGTCCTGACGCCGTCTGCGAGCCTGCTCGTCCCGGGCTGCGTTCCTGCACCCGACGCCAGCTGCCAGGTGACGTTTGGCTGGTATCTCAGCCATCCACTCGACATGATTGCGATATGGAAGGGCGGTCTCGGCATTCCGGGCGGCGTGGCCGGCGGCGTGTTGGGGCTTTATATTTTTGCGCGGCGGCGAAAACTTGAGTTCGCTCAGTGGCTCGACATCGCCGCGCCCGGCGTGCTGCTGGCGCAATCCATCGGGCGCTGGGGGAACTTCGTCAATCAGGAACTCTACGGCAAGCCGGCGACATTGCCCTGGGCCATCCCGATCGATCCGGCTCATCGGCTCGCCTCGGTCGCGCAATCCGAGACGTTTCACCCGCTGTTTCTGTACGAGTCGATCTACACATTGCTGGCCTGCGTGGCAATCTTGTACATCGCGCGGCGATACGCCGACCGGCTCAAGCCCGGCGATCTGTTCCTCGCCTACCTCGTCCTTTACCCCTTTGGCCGCTTCGTCCTTGAATTTCTGCGGGTGGACATTTCGTTGACCGCCGGCTTCAACGTCAATCAAGTCGTCGCGATTCTGCTCTGCCTGGCGTCGGCTTACTGGCTCTGGTCGCGCCATCGCTACATTCCTAAACATCGGCGCAACGCGGCCCCGGCCGGCTGATGATGATAGAAACCTGCGGCCTGACCAAGCGTTTCGACGACTTCCTCGCGGTGGACGGCGTGGGCCTCGCCGTGCGCGCCGGCGAAGTGTTGGCCCTGCTCGGCCCGAACGGCGCGGGCAAGACGACGACCGTGCGGATGCTGACCTCGATCCTTGCGCCGACGGCCGGCTGGGCGCGCGTCGCCGGCTACGACGTGGTGCGCGACGCAGACAAGGTGCGCGCCAACGTGGGCGTGTTGACTGAGCATCACGGCCTCTACTTGCGAATGCGCGGCGTCGAGTATCTCGACTTCTACGGCGAACTGTACGGCATCGCTCCAGACGTCCGCCGCAGACGCGCCGCCGAACTGCTCGAGCGTTTCGGCATGGGCGAAGCCGCCGCGCGGCGGCTGGGCGAATACTCGAAAGGGATGCGGCAGAAACTCGCGCTGATCCGCGCGATGCTCCACGACCCGCCGGTGCTTCTGCTCGACGAGCCGACTTCGGCCATGGACCCGCAGAGCGCAAAACTGGTGCGCGACAGCATCGCCGCGCTCCGGGGCGAGCGCCGAGCGATTATCATATGCACCCACAACCTGTTTGAGGCCGAGACGCTGGCCGACCGGATCGCGATCATCCGGCGCGGGCGAATCGTGACTCAGGGCACGCCGGCGGCGCTCAAGACCGAACTCCTCGGCCCGCCGGTGATGGAACTCCGCCTCACCGGCGCGCTGAACGGTCTGGCCGAAGACTTGGCCGATATGGTCGAAGTTGTGGCGCGGGGCGAGAACTGGCTGCGCTACCGGACGACTCAAGCCGAACATATCAACCCGCTCATCCTCCAACGCCTTGCCGATCAGCGCGTTCATGTCGTCACTCTGG
>JACQED010000339.1 GCA_016200785.1 Chloroflexota bacterium | reverse complement strand
CGGTGCGGGACGTGGGCCGCCAGATTCTGGGAAACAAGGTCAACGTCAACGCGGGCGTCAGCACGTTCGTCCCCAAGCCGCACACGCCGTTCCAGTGGTCGCCCGCCGATACCCGCGAGCAAATCCTCGCCAAGCAAAGCCTGCTCAAGCGCGAACTGCGCGGGCCAGGGCTGAAACTGAACTGGAACCATCCCGACGACACGTTGTTGGAGGCATTTCTTTCACGCGGCGACCGGCGGCTCGGAGCGGTGATTTACGAAGCTTGGAAGCACGGGGCCTGGCTGGAAGCCTTCCGCGTCGTCGGCCTCGATCCGTATTTCTACACCCATCGCGAGCGGCCGATTGACGAGACGTTCCCGTGGGAGATCGTTGATGTGGCGGTCAAGAAGAAATTCCTCGCCGAAGATTGGTTCTGGAGCCAGCGCGGGCAGACGCGGGTGGATTGCCGCGAGCGCTGCTTCGCCTGCGGCATCCTGCCGAAGTTCACCGAGGTGCGGATGGAGACTCCCGCCGAAGCGTGGGAGTGCCCACCGGTCAAGCCGAAGCATCTGCGCGGCAAACAAGCGGCAGTGATCCCGCTCGCCGAGATCGCGTAGCATAAAGCGGATTCAAACGCAGGGACGCAAGGGCGCAAAGAATCTCGATCCCCTTGCGTCTTCGCGTCTTTGCGTCAAATATCCTCTCGCCTACAACACCCTCATGCGATTGAGAATCACGTTCTCTAAGATCGGTGCGGCCAAATACAGCGGCCATCTCGACCTGCATCGCACGTGGGAGCGGACGCTGCGCCGGGCGGGTGTGGCGTTGGCTTACAGTCAGGGCTTCAACCCCCAGCCGCGCATTCAACTCGCCGCCGCACTGCCGCTCGGCATCACGAGTGAAGGCGAGATCATGGACATCTGGATCGAGGGCGAGGCCGACCTTGTGGCGATGCGCCGCGAATTGGATCGGGCCGTGCCTCCCGGCATCGAGTTGACTTCACTGCAACCCGCTGACGCACATCTGGCGGCGCTTCAGACGCAGGTGCGCGCGGCCGAGTACACTGCGGCTGTGGAAAGTGATGTGACAGGCGAGGAACTCGACTCGCGAATTGCGACTCTGCTCGCCGCCGAGTCACTGCCGCGCGTGCGTCGGGGCAAAGCCTACGATCTGCGCCCGCTCGTTGAATCGCTGGCGCGCGAAAGTTCGGACGGCCTCGCCCACACTTTGCGAATGCGCCTCACCGCGCGGGAGGCCGCGACCGGGCGACCTGAAGAAGTCCTCGCGGCCCTCGGTCTCGGAGACTCCGTGGCCCAAATCCACCGCATCCGCCTCCTCTTCGCCGACGCATTTTCTCCGGCTTCTCACCTCTGACCTCTGACCTCTCACTTCCCCTCTCCCACCTCTTACCGCGCCGCCTCCCCGAACCACCTCACCCTCAACTCCGCCATCGTCCCGTCCGTTTCAATTGCGTCCAGCGCGCGATTGATCTCGCGCAGGAGGATCGCGCTTTGCCGCGAGACGGCGATGACGTACAGTTCATCTTCGACTGGCGGCCCGGCGATGGTCAGCGCCGGATGGCCGAGCAGAAAATCGTACGCCGAGACTGCATCCACCAACGCGGCGGCGGCGGTCCCGCGTTCGACGGCAACCATCGCCTCTGCCGCCGAGGGACTCGACAGTCGTGTCAATCCCGTAACTCGCTTCGCCCATTGCCTCACCAGTGCATCGGAACTCGAGCCGTACTCCACCGCGATCGTCTTGCCTTCGGCCCAATTGAGACCCGGGATTTGGGATTTGGGATTTGGATTCTCCCCCACTGCCCCCCTGCTAACGACGGCTACGATTCCTGCGTTGAAGTACAGCTTCGTATAAGCAACTTCATTCAGCCGTTCGGGTATCTCGACGAGTGCGGATATGGCGGCGTCATCGCGGTCGGAGATGAGCGCGCCGAGCAGGCCGTCGTAGGCCACGTTCTCAAATTCAGCCCGCGCGCCCAGCCGGCGGGCAATCTCGTGCGCGAGATCGATGTCAAAGCCAATAAAGTTTCCGTTCGCGTCCAGCGCCTCAAACGGCGGATAACTCGCGTCAACGGCGAACGTGATCACGTGGGACGACTGAATGCGCCGCCACGCGCGGTCTTCGGAATGACCAAGGTACAATGAGACAATGAACAAAACAACTGCAAAGATCAAACTCCAAACTACAAACGGCCAGCGCCTCATATTGACTTCTCCTTGCGACTTCTGATTTCGCACCTCTGACCTCTCACCACCCTTCACCCTTTCACCTTGTCACCCCTTCACGGATTTGCCCAATCCTTGATCGCAGAGTAAATCGGCCTTTCAGTAAACTCCGGCGTCACGAAAGCGTAATAGTCGCCGTACGAATGCAATGGGGCAGGGAAGCGAAAAGCCCACGTGCAGACCGCTTTTACCCACGGCCAATAGGTTTCTGCCCAATCATACGAGCCAATCGTGTAATCAATCCGCGCGCCGGGCTTGACGGCCTTTGTCCAGCGCGGCGAATCGTTCCAGCCGGATTCGGTGATCATCGCTGGTTTGTCGCCGTCGCCATTGGCGATCATGATGGCGCGTAGCAACTCGACGCGGCGGAAGTTGATCGCGTCGGGCGCGGGCGGGTCGTCGGGCGGAAAAACGAGGCCGTAGGCGTGCAGGGCGAGGCTGTCAAAATAAGGCGCGGCCCCGGCGGCGTACATCGCGCGGAGATAATCGAGGTCGTTCATGCCGAAGGGCGAGCCGACGGGCTCGAGCGTTGGCGCGAGCGCGCCGGCCAACACCTGCGCTCCGGGATCAGCCTCTTTCGCGCGGGCGTAGGCGATCTTCAACAGCGCGACGTAGCCCGCCGGGTCAACAGGCCGATAGCCCCATTCAAGCGTAATGTTCGGCTCGTTCCAGATGATGATGTAGTGCACGCGGCCCGTGTACCGCCGAACGAACTGAAACACGTAATCGCCGAAGTCTGCGTAGTGCGCCTCGTCCAAATAAGTGTCAGTGGTTGGTTCACGGTCGTCGCGCTGGCGCGCCCACTCCGGCACGAGGCCGAGCCGGGCGATCACCGTCAGGCCTTGATTTTCGGCGTGTTCGATTACCTGATCGGTGTGCCGCCAGTCAAACGCACCCGAACTGCGCTCGACATAGGCCCACGGGAAGTACTCGACGATCCACGGCGCGCCCATCTCGCGCACCATCGCCAGCGTGCGCTGAATCTTCCACTCCTCGACTTCGTCGGTCAGCCGGGTGTGAGCGCAGACGACGGGGTGGCGAGTCGTCACCGTTTGCGGCGGGCCGAGCACTACGAGCGGGTGGGGTGGCGCGGTGAGCGCAAGCACGACGAAGATCGCGATCGCGCGGACGATCTGCGCCCGGTGAATGAAGAGCCAACGCTGGGCAGTGCGCCCGGCGCTGAGCAGAGATGTCACTCTGGAATTCACAGAGCGCAATTACGATCCGGCCCCATGCCCTACCAACGTCACAAATACATCCTCCAGCGTCGGCTCGGCGTCTTCGACCAGCGCATCTTTGAGTCCCGCCGCCACTAGCGCAGCTTGAAGGCTGGCCGCCGTATGCGCCCCGCGCTCGGTGATGGCGTGCAGATGATCGCCGAGCAATCCAGCGCGGTGAACGCCCGGCGTCGCCGTCAGCGCCTAAAGCGCCGGGATGAGCGGGTCGGCCACGACGTTCCACGCCGGCCCCTTGAGTTGCGACTGCTTGAGCGCGCTGGGCGTATCCATCGCCACGAGGCGTCCGTTGTACATGATCCCCACCCGGCCGCAATGTTCGGCTTCATCCATGTAGTGAGTCGTGACAAAGATAGTCGTGCCGCCCTCGGCCAACGTGTAGATCAAGTCCCAAAACGCCCGGCGCGCTTCCGGGTCAACGCCGGAGGTCGGCTCGTCGAGGAACAGCAGTTGCGGTTTGTGTACGATCGCGATGCCCAGGGCCAGCCTCTGTCGCCAGCCGCCGGCTAGCGCGCCGGCCCGTTCCCCCTCGCGCCCGGTGAGGCCGATCAGTTCGATCACTTCGGTCACGCGCGGGCGGTACTCTGTAGGCGTCATCCCGTACACCCCCGCATAGAAAACAAGATTCTCACGCACCGTAAGATCTTCGTACAACGCGAACTTCTGACTCATGTAGCCCACCAACGGACGAATGCGCTCCGCCTCGCGATCCACGTCGAAGCCCAGCACCGTCGCCGAGCCGGCGGTCGGGCGCAGAAGGCCCAACAGCACGCGAATCGTCGTCGTCTTGCCGCTACCGTTCGGGCCCAGGTAGCCCACGACCTGGCCGCGTTCGACCAGGAAACTCACTTGATCGACGGCGGTGAAGTCACCGAATTTTTTTACCAGACTGCGAACATCAATGACTGTGTCGGGCATGGATGCAGTCAGTTCCCCTTTGCCGACGAAGCGAGCAATGAAATAAAAACGTCTTCGAGCGCTGGCGGGACAGAGCGCAATCGCTCGACAGTCGCGCCCGCTTCGGCCAGCGCACCCGGCAGGCGCGCCAGCGGCCCCGCCGCCTCTTTGACCCGCAGATGAAACCGATCGCCGAAGGTCAGCACATCTTCGACATCGGGATCGGCCAGCGCGGTGCGCTTCACGGTGTCTTTGGGATGCGCGGCCAGTTCCAGCACGCGGCCCGCCATGGAGGCCGTCAGTTCGCGCAGCGTGCCCTCGACAAGCAAGCGCCCCGTGTGCATGAACCCGATGCGGCTGCACCGCGCGGCTTCGTCCATGTACGGAGTGCTGATGATGACCGCCGTTCCCTCCGTCAACAGCCGGATGATCAGTTGCCAGAAGTCCTGCCGCGTTACCGGGTCCACTCCGCCGGTCGGCTCGTCGAGCAGAAGAACTTTGGGCTGATGCACCAGCGCGCACGCCAGGCCGAGTTTCTGTTTCATTCCGCCGGAGAGCTGATCGGCGCGACGATGCTCGAAGCCCTCCAGTCCGACGAACTTGAACAGCTCAGCCGCCCTTTTGACGAAATCCGCGCTGCCCACACCGCGCACTTGCGCGAAGAATTGCAGATTCTCGACGACGGTGAGATCACCGTACAGGCTGAAGCGCTGAGGCAGGTAACCCAGCCCGGCGCGTGCTTCCTCGGTCCGCAGCTGCAAGTCGAATCCGCCCACCTGCGCCGTGCCCGCATCGGGGCTGAGCGCGCCGACGAGCAGCCGCATGGTAGTGGTCTTTCCCGCGCCGTCCGGGCCAACCAGCCCGTAGGCTTCGCCGGCACGCACGCTCAGGCTGACGCCCTTCACCGCGTGGGTGGAGCCGAAAGACTTGTGGAGGTCGCTGGCGACGATTAATGGATCCATTTCCGATTTCCGATCGCCGCTTGCTGATCTATGAGCGACCAATCAGCCATCAGCGGTCGAGAAGCATCAACTCCCGAATTTCACATCTGCGGGCATTCCCGGCTTCAATTTTCCGACGGAGTTGTCAATCGAGAGTTTGACCGCGATCACCGTCGTCTTGCGCCCCGATGCGGTTTGCACGTTGCGCGGAGTGAATTCGGCCTTGTCGGCGATGTGCGTGACGGTCGCGATGAACGTCTCGCCCGGAAACGAATCGACCGAGACTTTGGTGGGCTGCCCGAGGCTGATCGCGCCGTAGCGATCCTCTGGCACGTAGACCGTGATGGTAAGACTATTAAGATCGCCGATGACGAGCAGTGACGCTCCGGGGCTGACCACCTCGCCTGGCTCGATGCTCCGCGACAGCACGACTGCGTTCGCTGGCGCGGTGAGCGTCAATTTGGCGATCTGGGCGTCGAGCGCGTCGAGCGCCGCCTGTGCCATCTCCACCTGGGCTTGAGCCGCGTCGAGTTGTGCTTGACTTGCGCCGATTTTGGCGGCCCTCAGTGCCGCTTGTGCCGCCACAACGCGGGCTTGAGCCGCCGCCAACAGATCAGGGTCCGGGCCGTCTTTTACCTCGTCCAATTGCTTCGAAGCGTGATCGAGCCTTGCTTGGGACACATTCACGGAGGCTTTGGCGATAGCCAGTTGACGCGCGTTAGGCCCGGCCTTGGCGGCGTTCAGACTGTCTTCCGCGTCTTTGACAGCGTCTTGAGCGTTGCGGACGGTCTGCGCGTTGTTCGTCTGCGCGATGTTGAGTTGCAGTTCGAGCGTTTGCAGATTGTTGAGCGCGCCGTTGTAGTTGTCTTGCGCCTTCGCCAGCCGGTCGGGATCGCAGTTCTGGCACGAGGCCTCGGCCGTTTGAACGTCGCCCAGCCGATCGTGCGCGGCGTCCACTGCGTCCCGAGCGGCTTGCAGCCCTGTGCCCATTGGCCCGATGTCGTTGATCGTGCCGTTGGACAACGCGATGTTCAGACGATCCAGCGTGTCGCTGAACACTTTCTCGTAGTCTCCGAGGTCGGGGTATTGCACGCTATTGAGATGGCGTTCGGCGTCGTAGACGGCTTGCTTGGCGTTTGCGACTTCCAACTCGGCTGCGGCGCGGGCGGTGTCGGCGTTGCTCACCAGATCGTCCAGCGCCTGCTGTGCCTGCAGGAGTTCCAACTCGGCCTTGGCGATCTGTGCCGCGCCCTGCGGCGTGGCCGGCCCGTCCTTGAGCAAGCGATAGTTGGCCGAAGCCGCCGCCAGCGCCGCTGCCGCCTGAGCGCGCTGTGTCTTGAGGAGTGTTGCGTCAAGTTGAACGAGAACGTCGCCGGCCTTCACTACGTCGCCTTCTCGGACGTTAACCTGGCTCACCCGACCGCCCAATTCGGAGCTGATGTTGATCTCGGTGACTTCGATGGTGCCGGATGCGGCGAGCGGGCCACTGTCCGCCGCCGCGCGTCCGATGAAATACCAAATCGCGCCCGCGGCGATCAAGACAACTGCGCTCACCAGCGCGATTCTTCGAGAGCGAGGGCGCATAGTGTTATTCTCCCTTGTCTTTCTGAATAGAGTTTGGCCGCCTATCGAGCAAACAGGGCGTAAGCGATGCTGATCACGATGATCAAGAAGATCGGCACGTGAAGTTCCCCCAGAATGCCGGCCCGGTAGTCTGGGATCACGTTTCCCCCGCCGCGATAGGCGGTGAGGCGCGGGATCAGCCTGGGGGTAGCCGCCTTGTAGTCAGCGTAAGCTTTCCCGAACTTCTCTTCGAGAAATTGCTCCTCATACGGGATGACCACGGAGTAAACGAAGGCATAACTCGCACCGAACAACACATAGGCGTACCACACGTTGATCATGAGGCATATCCCGATTCCGATGAGGAAGTTTCCGAGGTAGAACGGGTTCCGAAGATGAGCATATGGGCCGTTAGTGCAGAGGAAATCAGCCCCCACTGTAGTGACGGCCTGGCGGCCCCACAGGTAGGCTGCCGCATACACCCTGAACGCCTGCACGAGCGAAACCCAGAAGATGCCCACGACGAAGAATAGCCTCGGCGTGGTTCCGCCCAGATAGCCTTTCAACGCCATTGAGCCGATGAGCGAGACGAAGAGGTAGATGCCTCGGGTTCTGAACAGGAAAGCCTGAAAACGGTTTGCCATAGCCGCAGTCCCCGTGCGAGATGTTTTTCAGTCGAGCGTCTTGCGGAAGCGGAGGGCCGCGATCCCCAACAAGAGGACGGCAAAGATGCTCAAGGCTGCGATTTGGGGTATGAGAATCTCAATGCCAACGCCTTTGATCACGATGCTGCGCACAATGACCAGGAAATACGTGAGTGGGATGAAACGGCTGATAACCTGGAGGGCGGCCGGCATCGCCGCGATCGGGAAGATGAACCCCGAGAGCATCCAGAACGGCAGCATGAGCGGCAGGATGACGATCTGCGCTTCTTGCTGGGTGCGGGCGAAGGTCGAGATAAGCAACCCGAGGCCCAGGTTGGGCAACAGATACAGTCCGGATAAAGCCAGAAGCAGCAAGACGCTGCCGCGGATGGGCACGCCGAACCAGAGTGTCCCGACGAGCAGGATGAGGACGACGTCAACCATCGAGACGAGGATAAAGGGCGTGATCTTGGCCAGGATCAATTCCCAGTTGCGAATGGGAGTGACGATCAGTTGCTCGATCGTGCCGCGTTCCCGTTCCCGCACGATGGCATTGGCGGTCAAACCCATTGTCGTGAACAGCAGGATCGTCCCGATCAGGCCCGGGACAATGTTGTAGCTGCTCAACAGATCCGGGTTATACAGAACGCGGGTGCGCACCTCGAACGGCAATCCTGCCGTGACTGCGGCTGGGCCGCGCACCGCCAGTTGCTGGAACCGGATGTTGGTTGCGTGCGCCTGGCCAACGAACGTGGCGGCCGACAGCGCTGCATTGGCGATGGTCGGGTCGGAGCCGTCAATCAGCACGGCCACTTCGGCGCTCCGGCCCGCGGCCAGGTCGCCGCCATAACTGGGCGGGATGATGATCCCGGCGCGGGCCTGGCCGCTGTCAATCAGCTGTGTGACATCGGCTTCACTGTAGGCCACGTAGTCGAGCGAGAAATAGTCAGCCGCCCGGTAGGCGTCCAGCAGGGCGCGGCTGGCCCGGCTGTTGTCTTGGTCGAAGACCACCGCCGATATGTTGCGCACGTCATTACTGATGTAGCCTAACAAAAAGAGTTGGAGAATCGGCATGATTAGAATCATGACCAGGGTGCGCGGATCACGCCGCATGTGGGTGAACTCTTTGCGTATCAGCGCTCTCAAGCGCCTCATTGGGTTGCCTCCTGTGTGGCGAGTGTATTCACAGCATTCAAGTTCCAAAATTCAACGTTTCCGGGATGGAAATATATAGGCAAAAAAAGAGGCGACTACTCCTGCTCTTCGATGGCGGCCACCAATTTTCGCAGCAACACGAGGAGATTCTCGCGCTCCTCGGGCGTGAAGCGGCGAAGAAGCTGTTCGACACGCTGCCTGACGAACTCATCGCCTGTTCTATACGCCTCCCGGCCAGTCTCAGTTAGAGCTACTCGTACAATGCGGCGATCTTCCGGGTCAGACAATCTCTTGACGTAGCCGCCTGTCACCAACCAGTCGACCATGCGGGTGGCCGTACTGAGGGGGACATCCAACGCCTTACTAAGTTCGCCCATCGTCAGAGACTCCGGCTGGCGCGAAAGGATAACCCCAACGTTGTAAAGGAGGGCATAGTCGGCCACGCCTTCAGCCTTACCCTGCGGGTGTAGTCCGTCCATCCGAGCCTTCTCACGGGCCAACTCCTCTGGCAACATGGTTTTGAGACGAGGCTTGAGGCGGATGAAAAGTCTAACGATCTCGGTGATCTGGCTGACGTGGAGGGTGAGGGAGAGTTCTGGCATGAATAATTTCAGAACGATATATTTCTAAATTGGAAGTAGTGTACAGAAACCAACTGCCCTTGTCAAGAGGCAGTTTCCCAAAGGGTGGTGGCCAGAAGCAGTCGGACATTACTCGTTCATCCTCACTACCGCCCGCACCGGGGCACCCTTCCGCTCCGCCAGCCGCCGCAATGCTTCGTTGATTTCCTCCAGCGGCGCTATCTCGGCTGGTCGGGGCGGGCGGCCCCCGGGCAACACGTCGTTGAATCAACGCCGGGACATTCGGGCCCGCACTACACGGTCATTGCCGCCCTCGGCTAGAGCGGCGTGAACGCCCGCGTGCTGCAACTCGGCCTCGCAAACCGAGGCCGACTTGACTGAGGAGTTTGTCGCGCCGGATATGCTCGTGCCGGATGAACTCGCGCCGCATGTGCTGACGCCGTGGGTGAGCTGGAAACTGCACACGCTGGTCGAGTCCCGCTGGCGCTCTGACCGGCCACTCATCGTCACGTCGAACTACACGCTGGATGAACTGGCGTACCACAGACGCCACGCCGCCGGTGACGGCCTGAGCGAAGGCACGCTGGATCGCCTCCTGACGGCGACCCTCGTTCTGCCGTTCGAGGCTGAGAGTTATCGCGGGCGCATCAAGGCGCAGAAGTTGGCGGCGATCGCCGAACGCCGTGCTTCGCCGGGCGCGTTGCCGGCGAAGTCAAGGTCGGGCTGAATCACGGCGAGATTTCTGGAGTCACCTTGCGGACACGGTTCTACGCATCGCGCTCGATACACAGGGCCGACCAGACGAATGACCACGATTCTCGGACAACTTGAACTCGCGCCGGGCGAGGAACTGCTGACCGTCGAGGAGGTGGCCGCATATCTCCGCCTGGTCCCGGCGACGGTCAGAGCCAAAGCCCGGCGTGGCGAACTGCCGGGCGTGAAGGTCGGCAAGGGCAGAAGACAGCGCTGGCGATTCAAGCGCAGGGCTATCGAGGCGGTGCCTGAACAGCCGCTCGATTCGGGCCGCCGGCCTGACGACACGCCGCTTGACACCCATCGCGGCCATGACAACACGCTCGGTGAGGCCTGAGGCAACATGGCATGAGCAGCGGGCTCAAAACGGTGCCAGGCGATGGATAACGAATGGGACAGCAGTGGCAAGGGCGCAGGCTTGCCTCAATCCGGCATTGGCCGAGACACCAATATGGTTTTGCTGTCCGGCCAGATCGTCGGCCAGGTCGAAACCGTCACGAACGGCAACGACCCGTCCGAGAAAATCATCCTCACGCTATCTAGCAACCGGGGCGCCGTGCGGCCACGGGTGGAGTGTGTCGCGGAGGCCGTCGAGGCGGCCCGGAAGTTTGCCGACGGCGATTGGGTCATGGTGATGGGCCACCTCGCCCACTTCGGATCCGGCGCGATCGGCGTTCGAGCCGTCAGTATTTACCCGCTCAACCGGTAGCGGCCCGGCGCATAGGATGTAGTTCCGGCGGACCTCGCCGCGACTCATCAGGCCGAAGAAACTGCCTGAAACGACGCCCCGACCAATTTGGTCGGGGCGTCGCTTTTATAACTCCTCAAACGGATGCCGTGCGATTTCGTCCCGCCTCCTTGGCGCGATACAATGCCACGTCAGCCCGCTGGAGCAGGCTTGCGAGATCAGGCACGTCGTAGGTGTGCTGGCCACGCCGAGACTGAGGGTGAGCCGCAGGGACTCCCTGCCTCAGAATACCCTTGAGCGCCCGCTACTTGCAAGACGAGTCCCGGTGGTGTAGGCTTTATGCGTGACGCCGGTACTCAACCAACTCACCCACGCCGCCGGGCGCGTGGCCGAACTGGAGTCGCAACTCCCCGCGCTCCGGGCCGAACTCGATGGGATTGCCGGGTCAACGAATGCGTGCGACGAACTCTGGCGCAAGGTCGAAGCCGCCGGGCAATACTGCTGGGCGGGCGCGATCCCGGCCGGCGAGCCCAGTTAATTCCGTCTTCCCAGTCCCGCCCTGCTCGTCGCGCAAGATCAATACGCGCTCACGCTGGAGCAGGCGGCGGCTTCCAAGGGGGTATTGATTGGAGCTGTCACGCGTTCAGCGCCCAGTCGTATGGCAAGTATTTGATCTTCAGGTCCCCGGCGGCCAACCGCTGTATCGCAGACTCGTCGGCAACCCAGCGTGAGAGGCGGCGCAAGACGAGCCGCATATCCCCCCACCCCAGCGATGGCCCGCCAAAATCCGGCGCGTACCACTGAAAGATGGACGAGAGTCGCGCTTCGCCCCTCACGACATCCACTTCCGCGCCTCCGCCATTCACAAACGTCCGAGCCGCTGACTCCAACTGTCCAGCGATGTTGTCAGCGTCATAGACCGCGATCGGCGGGCAGGAGCGCGCGGCGCAGACCAGAGCGAAATGAATGCGCGGGTCGCACACTGGCAGGCTGTAAGCCCGGCGCGGGTCGCTTGGGCCGAAGTGCGGGCCGGGGATCGCCGGATGCCCGGCGTTCGCCCGCAACACCCCATTTTCGACGTCGAATGTGCAGAAGCGGTGGCCGCCGATGCAATAGGCGGCCTTCCAAAAGAAGCCCGGCACTTCGGTGACGCTGCGTTTCACTCCAAAGGCGATCACCGCGTCAACGATCAGGGCGTTGTACAAGTTGATCCAAAACGCTAAACGTTCTTCGTGGGTGCGCAATTGAAGTGGATCAAACGACTGCAAGCGCCGCGAACACAGGCAATAGTCGGCATAAGCGGCGCTGTCGCGGAGCGCGGCGTAGTCCACCCGGCCCCGCTCGACGTCGAACGCCTGAGTCTTCATCGCGTTCACGGCCATCTTCAGTTCGACGGCCAGAGGGGATGGCGTGTTGGACGGGGGTGGGCCGCTGTTGAGGACGGACTCGGACGTGATGTCGTAACGCCAGTGGATCAGGCGGTGGGCGAGCGGCGCGAGAATCACAGTCGTTACCCGCCCGAGGCCAGCAGAGGGTCAATCAGGCTCTGCAGGTACTCCAACGATG
>JACQED010000338.1 GCA_016200785.1 Chloroflexota bacterium | reverse complement strand
TACCAGTCGCCGGCCTTAGCCGTGCTCTCCAAAATCAAATTCGCTCCGCTTCTTTCCAGTTCATCTCTCTCCCCAAATCCACACAACACGCCGATGGTCTGCGCCCCGGCGCGGCGGCCAGCGGCGATGTCCACCGTCGTGTCGCCGATCATCACACAGTTCTTGATCGGCACGCCGAGGCGCTCGGCGGCGAGAAGCAGCGGCGCGGGATGGGGTTTGATTCGCGGGGCTGAGAAGGCCGAGACGACGGTCGTGAAGCAGCCGCAAAGATCGAATTGAGAGAGAAACGCTTCGGCTTCGCGTTCGGCGCGCGAGGTGACGAGAGCCACGGGATAGTCTTTCGAGACGCGCTCCAGCATGGGCTTGACGCCCTCGATGAGCAGAAACTTGCGCACCGGACTCTCGCCCCGCAGGCCGTGTAGATAGTTCTTCACGCTCTCCAACTCGTCGTCCAGCCCGAGGCGATCGGGGACGGTCATCAGGAAGTTGAGTGGTGTCTCGGTGACATTCAGCATGGTGCGGAGAAAACGGGAAGGGTCGCGCCGGGGAAAAAGAAAGTGGGCAGGGCGCAAAATACGGCCCGCGCGTTGAATGTATTCGTCGTCGGTGTCGGCGAGAGTGCCGTCGAGGTCAAAGCAGAGCGCGCGGACGCGCGAGGGAATGAAGTTGCCCATCTTCTATCACGACTGCCGCCCGAAGATCAGAGAGCGTATGCGGAACGGATCGAACGGCGGCACGCGGCCATCCCGCCAGAATTGCTCGAAGCGCCGGATCTGTCGCCGGACATACCACAGGCGCGGGTCGGCTTTGGCGTGACGGGCGGCGACCATATCCATCGCGGCCTCAGCGGTGTGCTCCTGCGCGATCAGGATCGCCGCGACCATCGCCGCCGAGCGATGCCGCCCACCGGCGCAGTGGGCGAAGACTTTGCCGCCGCGCTCAATCGCTGCTGTCGCGGCTCTGGCCCCCTCCGCGAGTTTCTCCAACGGGATCGGGGTGAAGGGCGTGTCGTAGGTCTTCAGCCACAGCGACTCGATCTGACTCTGGGCATGTTCCGGCGGCCGGTGTTCTCCGCGCATGTTGATAACGAGCGTGATGCCCATGCCGTGCAGTCGCGCGTAGTCGTCTGCCTGCGGCTGTGTGCCGATGAAGAGATCGTCGGTGATTTGAGAGATGTCCATCACCCTCACCCCTCACTCCCGGCCCCTCCCCCCTCTCCCAGCGGGAGAGGGGGGAGGGGTGGCCGCCAGGCCGGGGAGGGGGGTGAGGTCTTCTTCCAATATCTGATCAACCCATCCACCGCCATCCCATATGGCCCGACGCTGGCGTAACGCGCGCGCGCTTCGGCGTCGAGGCCGTCGGCGTCTAGTCGCCGCTCTTCCCGTTCGCTGAAACGCGCGACGATCTCATCGCGTCCCGCTCCGCGCTCAAGTTCCTGTCGCACGAAATTGGCATATTCGCCCACCAAAGACTCGACGCTTTGCCAGTGAGCCTCAACGTCATCTACCGGGCCGAAATGAGTCAAGTAAAGTCGGGCGAATTTTTCGGCGCGGACGCGCTTGAGGCTGACACGCCATTCTTCCACGTCAAACTCCGGCGGCGGCGTTGGCAAGCGAAGATGCGGGCGACCGCCGAGCCGTATCCCGGCGAGGTCGCCGGTGAAGGCGATGTCGTCGAGGCGATAGACCATGTGATGCCGCGCGTGGCCGGGTGTGTCGAGCGCGGTGAACTTCAGCCCGGCGGCTTCGACCACATCGCCGTCGTGCAAGGCGTGGATGTGATCGGGCGGGGCGGCGAGGAACTCGCCCCACAGCGGCTGCATGAGATCGCCGTAGATGCGTTGTGCACTCGCCAGCAGTTTCGACGGGTCGACGAGATGCGGCGCGCCGACTTGGTGGACGTAGACCTGCGCGCCGTGCTGTGCCCACCAGCCCGACGCGCCGGCGTGATCGAGATGGATGTGAGTCACCAGCACGTGTTGTATGTCGGCGGGCGTGAAGCCGAAGCGAGCGAGCTCGCGTTCGAGCGTTGGCAACGTCGAGCCTGGGCCAGTTTCGACGAGCACGGGTCCGCCGGGACCGACGACGAGAAAGGCGGCGATGGCTTCGGGTGAGTCCTGAAAGCGAAGGTCAAGGGTGTGAATCTCAAATGATGTCATTTCGTCTTGGTCACCCGTCCGCCTGTGAGTCTAACAAGCTCACCCGGCGTCAATCGAAAGAGGGCATTCGGCGTTCCGGCGGCGGCCCAGATTTCGGCGTAGTTCATCAAGTCCTCGTCTATGAATGTCTGGATCGACTCGCTATGGCCCATAGGCGGGACGCCGCCGATGACGAAGCCGGTGCGCGCCCGGACGAAGTCGGCGTCGGCCTTCGCCAGCGGCTCGCCGATCAGATCGCCGATTGCTTTTTCGTTGACGCGATTCGCGCCGCTGGCGACGACGAGGATCGGGCGATTGCTGTCAGCCGCGCGAAACACGATGGACTTCACGATCTGGCCGACGTCGCAGCCGACGGCCTGGGCCGCTTCCGGCGCGGTGCGCGTGCTCTGCGGCAGTTCGCGGACTGCGCCGTCGAAGCCGGCTTCGCGCAGGATAGCCTGAACTTTCTGTGCAGCGGGGGAGACGACGTTTGCCATTGGTGTTTGTGGGACGCGGACTACACGGACGGACACGGATGAGGGAGAAGCTATCCGTGAAATCCGTGTCCCATCCACTCAAGTTGCGACCTGGGCCAGCACGGCTTTGGCGGCGTTGACCATGTGCCCGGCGTCGTTGCCGATGCCGACGAAGCCAAAGCCTTTGGCGATCATGCGCGAGGCCATCTCCGGGTTGGCCGACAGAATGCCCGCCGCTTTGCCGTGCTTGCGGCACGCGGCGACGACGGAATCCAGCGCGGCGACGAACGCCGGCTCGTCGCTTTCGTACCGGGGCTGAAGGCCGAGAGTCGCGTGCAGATCGTTCGGGCCGACGAACAGCATGTCGAGTCCCTCGATGGCCGCGATAGCATCCACCTCGGCCAGCGCGGGGCGTGTCTCGATCTGCACGGCGATCAAGATTTCGTCGCTGGCCGTCTTGAAGTATTCGCCCGGCGCGGGGTTGAAGGTGTAGTTGAACGCCGCGCCGCCGTACACGCCGCGAATCCCCTTCGGGGGATACAGACAATTTTCCACGAAGGCGGCGACGTCAGCTGCCCCCATTACCATCGGCGCGAGGATGCCATAAGCGCCCGCGTCCAAAGCCTGCTTAACGTGGCCAGGCGAAAGGTCGGGCACGCGCACCATCGGCGCGGTGCGGCCGGCCGATCCATCGGCGACGGCCAGCACACAGGCGGCCATCGCCTCGCGATCGATTGGATTGTGTTCGAGATCGATCATCACCCAATCGAACGTCGTCCCGGCGGCCAGCGCGCGCGCGGCGCGGGGACTGCCGAGGGTCAACCAACAGCCGAGGGCCGTCTGGCCGGATTGCAGTTTGCGTTTGGTCTGATTTGTTCTCATTTATCTTCCTGTGAATTGAGCGATAGTTTCGCCGAGGCGGAACTGCCGCATGTAAGGCGCGCAGTTTTCGGGGGTAAACGGGCGCGGGTCGGAGACGAATTGACCGATGGCGTTGGCCGTCGTGACGTTGCTGACGGCCAACAGTTCGAGCAAGCTTCGCGTGACGGGCGGGGCGGGCAGGAGCGTTTCCATGAGAGTGACCACGATCCGCACCAGCGGGAGAGGCAAAGGCACCATCATCCGGCGCGCGCCGACCGCTTCGAGCGTGCGCCGCTCGATTTCTGCCAGCGTGAGCACCTCCGGCCCGCCCAGTTCGTACTCTGTCCCGATCGTCGCCGGATCGTCCAGGGCTTTCTCGAAGCACGTGACCACGTCTTCGACCCACACGGGTTCAAACCGCGCTTGCCCGTCGCCGATAATTGGATAGATGATCGGCGTGATAGGCACGAGGCGGGCGAAGGTATTGGCGAATTCGTCCTCCGGCCCCCAGACAACTGACGGCCGGAAGGCAGTCCAATCGAGGCCTGAGGTGGCAACGTATTCCTGCGCCTTGCCCTTCGAGGCCAGAAAGCGATACGGCAATTTTGAGTCCGCGCCGAGTTGGCATTGGTTGATGAAACGGCGCACGCCGGCGGCCTTCGCCGCCTCGACCACGTTAACCGTGCCTTGATAGTTGATTGGCTCGTACTTGCGCCCGCCTTTTTCGACGGCGATGGCGACGGTGTGGATGACGGCGGACGCGCCCTGCATCGCCGGGCCGAGTGTTTCGGGCCGCGTGACATCGGCTTCGATCCATTCGACCGGCAGGCCCCTCAGCCGTCCCTCGTTCTCTGCCCGACGACGGCTTCGCACCAGCGCCCTCACGGCCTTTCCGCGCTCCACCAGCCGTTTGACGATACGGCTGCCAATGTAACCGGAACCGCCTGTGACGACGATCACTCTGCCCTCCTTCAATTCGAACTCAATTGCCATTCGCCGCCGGATTGCGTAAAGGTCAATTGAGCAATCGTCGGCCAATCGCCGATGGCAGCGACGTGCGCGATCGGGCCGTTGAGACTGATATGCTGAGGCTCGTAGCCTTCGGCCTCGGCCGACTGGACGACGGCGAGATACTGTGCCGCAAGCGGATCGGCGAATGCGTTCGCGCCTGTGACGCCCGTTCCCAGCACGGCGTTGACCGAGGCGATCAGCCATTCGGCGCGGGCGAAGTCGCCGGCCGCGATCGCACCCGAGGCCTCGACCAGCATCGTTTCCAGCGCGACGTTCTCCGGCGCGTCGGGGTGGCGCACGTAGTCGGCGACGATGCCGCGTTCGCGCATTTGCTCGGTGTCGGGCAGCCAGGCATCCGCGTAGAAGGCGGATGGATCCATCAGTTGCTGATAGCGGCGCACGGTATCGTAGAAGGCCACCGAGTCGCGCAGATCGGCAATCTGCGCCGCATCGGTTGGCACGGCCCGCAGGCGGGCCAGCCAGTCGGACTCAATAGCGGCGAGGTTCTTGCCGAAGTTCAATTGCAGTGCGCCGTCGAGCATGGCCGAGTCCGACGGGGCTTGGCGAAACGATCCATAGAATGTCTTGAATGCATCCCAGCCGTACGTCTTCACGAGATAGTCAATGAACGCCCCGCCCTCAAGATAGCCGGTCTCATGCTGAGAGGGATAAAAGTCGTCGGCGAGTTGGGCCAAAGAGATGTAGCGTCCGAGGGCCACGAGCGCGGCGGCGCGCGCTTCGAGGTTTTCGACCTTGAAATGACCTCCGGCTGTGTAGACCGCCAATCCCTCGGTCAACAGCGTCGGCCTCAGGTCGGCGAGTTGGCGATCGAGAATGTGCGTCGCCTCGTGCCGGAAAACTTGCGGCAGGTCGCCACCGGCGTAATCGCGATCGATGTAGGTGATGGAGATCGTCTCACTGGCAAAGCCGCCATGGCCGAGCAAGCGGCTTAGCAGTGTGAAGCGCAGCTTTTTCCTCTGGCGCACGCCGAGACGCTCTTCGACGGCGCGCAATTCGTGGTCGGCGGTGGACTCGATCCGGGCCAGATCGCGCTCGGCGGCGGTGTGCGTAATGTAGTAGAAGACACAGCAATCCGTCTCGTCGGACGTCCAACCTGCTTCAGGCTCTGGCTGAGGGCGGTCATTTGCCGGAAGCAGTTGCAGGGTGACGGTGATGACGTTGTTCGTCAAATCGGGATCGTCATTCAGAACTTCGTGCGCCGGGTCGAGCGCGACGACAATCGGCTGTGGCCCGACCAGCCCGGCCGTGTCCCACGCCCAGTAGAACGTGGCCTGCTCGCGGCCCGCGAGGCCGGACTGCTCGTATTGCCCTTTAGCGATTATCTCGCCTCCGAGAGTCTCACGATAGATCGTCACTGGCAGTCCATCCACTGACTTGTACGAATGTGCCAGCACTTCGAAACTCACCTGATCGCCGGAGTAGAGCGCGGCGTCGGGATGGGTGATGATATCAGAAGGTTCGAGCCAGACGTCTGCGAGAGAGTTCGCGGCGGGGGACTGCGGGGGGGCAGTGGGGCTGGGGAGACGGGGAGACGAGGTGGATGGAAGAGAGGTGGAGGGGTTAGGGTTTACAGTCGAGGCAGGCAACGTCGCAGTGGGCGATGGAAGCAGGGTCGCGGTCGCCGGGGGCGCGAGGTAGGGGCCGGTGAGGACGGCGCAGGCGAGGGAGAGAAGGATAAATGCTGAAGGCAGAAGGAGGAAGGGAGGGTGGCGATGCGGTTTCATGGAGGCGCGGCGACGAGTGAGGCCGCTAATTGTATCACTGTTCTTCGTGAGGGCCGCGAGGTCGCGAGTTGCGCCTCTTCGGCGAGGCAGTAATGATTTATAATGCCCGCGTGAAACGCCTCCTGCCTGCTTCCTTCTGCCTCACCGCCCTCGCGCTTCTGCTCATCTTCGCTCTTTCTTTCCTCCGCCCCTTCCTTTTCTCCCTCACCGGAGAAGAAAAACTCGGCGGGCAATTGCTTGGGCTGTGGCAATTGGCAGGCGACGTCATCCGCCCGCGCCCCGTTCTCGATCCCGACACGCCGATCGCGCACACCGGCGTCAACCCGTTCGGCATCAACACGTTTCTTCAACAAGAAGTCGAGCCGGCCAAGCGCGAACGGCAGGTGCAGATGATCGCCGAGGCCGGCTTCCACTGGATTCGGCAGGAGTTTCCGTGGTACGACATCGAGATCGACGCGAAAGGAAACTTCGACGACTGCCGCTTTCCGCCGTGCCATTCGGCGTGGGACAAGTACGATCAGATCGTCGCCCTCGCCGACTCGCACGGGCTGGAGATCATCGCGCGCCTGTCCGCGCCGCCGGCGTGGTCGCGCGCCGATGGAACCGCGCGCGGCGCGTTCGCTCCGCCGGACAACTTTGACGACTTCGCCGACTACGCCGCCGCCGTCGCGACTCGATACGCCGGGCGCGTGCGTTACTTCCAAGTCTGGAACGAGCCGAACATCTACCCGGAGTGGGGCGAGATGTCGGTTGACCCCAAAGCCTACACCGCTCTGCTGTGCCGGACGTATCGCCGCCTCAAGGCGATTGACCCGAACATCGTCGTGCTCTCCGGCGCGCTCGCGCCCACTTCTGAACTGACCGGGAACAACAGGCCCGCTACGCGCCGATGGCCTATCAACGCGCGCAGGATGATTGGCCGTGGATCGGCGTAGTCAATTTTTGGTTTTTCAAGAGAGCCGACGACTCGGAGAAGAGTCAGGCGTGGTATTACTTCCGCATGGTCGAGCCGGACTTCACGCCTCTGCCGGTGTACGCGGCGATGAAAGAATATGCGGCCGGGACGCCGGTGATGTATCCGGGCCGGCACGAGGAAGATCACTGGACGATTCGCTATTTCGGCGACTGGCATTCTGTGAACGACCCTCGCGCCGAATTGGGCCGCTACGTCGAAACGCGGAGCGAAGGCGGGCTGTCGTTTCGATTCTCCGGCTCGAGCCTCTCACTGCTCACCCTGCAAAGCAATTCGAGCGGCGTTGCGCTCGTTCAGATTGACGACGGCCCGGCCAGGCCGGTCGCGTTCTCCCTATCAACGCCGGCGGAATTTGGCAGAGTCGTCTCGCTGGCAGATCGCCTGCCGAACGCTGAGCATACTGTCACAGTGCGAAATGCGCGGGGCGCTTCTGGCTATGGCACGCTTGCGATTGATGGCCTGATCGTGCGACGGGAGCCAAGTCCGGTCGGCGCTGTGCTGATCGTGATGGCTGTGCTGTTGGGTGCGGCGTGGGCGGCGGCGCGTCGGGCCAAGTAACTGCAGCGGATTTGAGAAATCAACGGATGCGATCTCCAAAATCCACTTCCTTTGTTTCCTTCGTTTCCCTGATTTCCTTTCTTCTCCTCGCCGCTTTCCTCCGTTTCCACCTCCTCTCCTTTCAAAGTTTTTGGAACGACGAGGGCAACTCCGCGCGCATCGCAGAGCGAAGCGTGAAATTGATCGTCGAGGGCGCGGCTGGAGACATTCACCCGCCGGGCTACTACCTCGCACTGGCAGGTTGGCGCGCGTTGACCGGCGAATCCGAATTCGCTTTGCGCGCGCTCTCGGCGTTCGCGGGCGTCATCCTCGTCGCGCTCATCTTTCGGCTGGGGCGGGAGTACTTCGACCGTCCGGCGGCGCTCGGCGCGGCGTTCTTCGCCGCCATCCATCCCGCGCTGATTTACTACAGTCAGGAAGCGCGCATGTATTCGCTCGTGGCCGCGCTGGGTGCGGCGACCTTTTTGCTTGCGTCGCGATGGCTTCGCGCTTCACCCTCCACGCTCAACCCTCCACGCCTGGCGGGCGCCGGATACGTTCTGATAGTTTCCGCCGGCCTCTACACCCACTACTCCTTCGCCTTTGTCCTCGTTGCCGTCAACCTCGCCGCCGTGGGCGGCATGGCATTTCATCGGCGGGAACTGTTCCGGCCTCGCGCCGCGCGGTGGATCGGATTACAGCTTGCGGCCCTCCTGCTTTTTGCGCCGTGGCTGGGCACCGCCGTGCATCAAGTGACCACGTGGCCCTCGGCCCGCGAATACCACCCGTTCATCGTCTCATTTCTCGGCGTGTCACGCTGGCTGTTGCTGGGCCAAACGATCGACGCGGCGCAGGCGGTGCCCGGATTGATCGGCATGGCGGGTTTGTTTCTGTTGGCGCTCAGGCGGCGGGGCCAAATCGTCACGCCGCTCATCTGGCTGCTGGTGTCGGCCGGCTTCATACTTGGCCTCGGCTTTTTCTCGGAAGCCTTTGCCAAATTCCTGATCGGCGCCGTGCCTGCGGCGTGTCTGGTTCTGGGAAGCGGAGTGGGCCACGTCGCGCATTTGAGTCGCCGATACTTCCAGCGGATAGGAAACGGAAAAGCGGATGCGCAACGTCCTCATCCGCTTTTCCGCTTAAGTGATCCACTGGAAGGATTGCTGGCGATCGTCTTCGGCGTTCTGATTGTATGGACGACCGGTGTCGCTCTGATCAACCTCTATTTCAGCCCGGCCTACGCCCGTGACGACTATCGCGCCATCGCACGCCTCGTGGCATCGAATTCCCGGCCCGGCGACGCCGTGCTTCTCATCGCGCCAAATCAATGGGAAGTGTTCACCTACTATCACCGTTCCGGCGCGGAGGTCTTCCCTCTCCCGCGAACGCGGCCTCTCGATCCCATCGGCACGGAGACCGATATGGAAAAGATCGCCGCGAAATACGATCGGTTGTTCGTTTTGTGGTGGGGCGAGGCGCAGGCCGATCCAGATCGTTTCGTCGAATCCTGGTTGAACTCGCGCGCGTTCAAAGCATTGGATCAATGGTACGGGCATGTGCGCCTCTCGACCTACGCCGTGTCGAGGCAGGCGGCGAAAATCGAATCGCCATTGGCCCTCCGGTTCGGCGACTCGATCGCGCTCGAAGGCTTCACTTTGAAAAACGCGGCGCTCGCTCCCGGCGACATTCTTCAACTTACCCTCTTTTGGCGCGCCGAGAAGCGGGTGACCGGGCGTTACAAGGTTTTCGTGCATGTCACCGCCGACGATGGCGCGCCTCTGGCTCAGCAAGACGGCGAGCCGGGCGGGGGGCTGAGGCCGACGAGCGATTGGAAGCCGGGCGAACAAGTGCCGGACAACCACGGCATCCTTCTGCCCGCCGCCCTGCCGCCCGGAGAGTATCGCGTGATCGTCGGGCTGTACCGGCTCGACGACGGCGTGCGTCTGTCCGTGTCTCCCGGCGGTGGCGACAGCCTCTTTCTATCCTTAATCCGCGTGAAATGACTTTTAGAACGTATGTGCCCCGACGCGGGAAGGCTTTTTTACGGCCAATTCACACCCAGCGCCTCTATGTCGTGTTCCTTTTGGGTATTGCAATTATGCTTTTCCGGGCTTAGTATGATGCACGAAATTCACGGGGGACGGAGTTGAGTCGGCAATGAAAACCGTGATGTGCATCGAAGACGACGTGGATTTGCTCGATCTGGTCGAACGGGTCCTGCGCGAGCCGAACATCGAAACCTTTGGCGCGCTGGGGGCGCGCGAGGGCCTGGAGTATCTCCGGGCGACGACGCCCGACCTCATCCTCCTTGATCTTTACCTGCCGGAGATGAGCGGCTGGGAAGTGTATCGGCGCATCCGTGCCGACGAACGATTGAAACATACACCCGTGATCGTCCTTTCTGCCTGTCACGCGAAAGTTGCCAGCGCGCTCGGCCACGATCTCTCGGGCATCGCCGACTACCTCTCCAAACCTTTCTCCGTCGCCCAGCTTCGCACCAGCGTCGATCGCGCCCTCGGCCTCGTGAACTGACCCTCGCGCGATTCGACGCGGCCCTCAGCCGCCGCGGACGAACGTAAAAGCCAGAGCCTGCCACTCTGCGCCCGCCAGAGCCGCGCGAAAATCGTCGTCGCTCTCGAACGTGGCGCGCGTCAGCCGTCGCCCATCAACGTGAGCGGTGAACGAATCAGGGCCGAACGGCCACGGCGACAGCGAACACATCTCCGCGCCGATGGGCGAGAGCGTGATTTTCGTCACCGCCTCATGCGTCGGCACGTTCTCAATGTGGCGCGCCTCGGACAGCCCGCCGCATAACAGCAGCGAAATCAAATCCCAGAGTTGCAGCATTCTCAGCGGAACGAAATCTTTCGGCGCGGGGCTGGCTGGCAGCGCCGACCCATATCGGGGATGATGGCGCGACTCGCGGGTAAACCTTTCGATCGACTGCGCGCTCTACGCCAGAAACATTTCTATGTGATTGCGTGTCTCCGCCGGATCGCTCGCGGCCGCCAGCCGGCCGCGAAGAAGGGCGGTCGCGTGCAGGGCGACGAGCATCGCCGCATACGAGTTGAAGGAGTTTGCGATCCGAATGCCGCGCCGCCAGTTCGCCAGTTGATCGTCCACTTCCATCTCAGTGAAGTTCGGCGGGCGGCCATCGGACCGCACGCGCGGCATCGCCTCCCATTCGGCCCAGCCGACATCGTGACAATACGCCGCTAGCAACAGAGCCTCGCGCGGTTCGGGCGTTGGGAAATTCGCATTCCCCCACCGCTCGGCGATCTGCCCCGACAGCCACGCGTGAGCCGGCTGCGTGATGATCAAGATCGTGCCATCTGATTCGATGCGGCGGATCATTTCTCGAGCCTTTGGGATTTGGAATTTGGAGTTTGGGATTTGCGGCGAAGCCGCCAGGCGACTCCCGGCGGATACCCGATCATCTTCGCCACGTCGCCCGTGACCCGGATGATGGGGACGAGGCCCAGCGCGACGAGTCGATCCACGAACGACAGCCTCTTGAGTCGCGGCCACAACCGGCGAAACGGCGTCCGCATGTAAGCGAGGCCGCCGACGAGATACAACGCCAACAGCCACGGGGATACATAGATGGCGGCGATGGCGATGAGCGGCGCAATGACAAGATAAGTGAAGTAACGGATCGCGTGAATCTTTGGAAACAGCCCGGCCTTCCCGTCGCCCCTCGCGTATTGATAATACTGCCGCGCGAACGTGCTCAGCGAACCGCGTGGACGGAAGTGGACGACGGCCTGTGGCGCGAAAACGAACGGGCCGAACCGACGGCGCACGTTCATATCAAACACGACGTCCTCGCTGAAGTCCAGCCATTCGGGATAGCCGCCAACCGCCTCCCACACATCGCGTCGAAAAGCCACACTGCGGCTGGAAGGCAAATACGCCTTCGGATTCACGTCCTGCGCTTCCGGCAGAACCGTTGCGCCCATTGCGATCTCGAACGGCGTTTCGCCCTCCGCCGCAAAAAATCCCGCGACAGCGTGCGGCGCGTG
>JACQED010000337.1 GCA_016200785.1 Chloroflexota bacterium | reverse complement strand
CCGAAAGTCATAGGCGGCCGCGCCCGCATTCGCGGAATGCGGATCACGGTAGCCCTTGTCCTCAATTTGCTTGCAAATGGAATGACGACCGAGCAGATCGTTGAGGCGTATCCGTATCTTGAATTACAAGACGTCCGGCAGGCGCTGGACTACGCCGGGAAATCAATTCCCCGGCTGATGGAATGAAAGTCGGCTGAAAGCCGACTCCCTCAACCGACAGCCTGGTTCACCCGGCTTCTCTGATCTTAGCCGGACGATTTGATCGTCCGGCGTGGGTTGGCCGATATGAAACCCCTCTCCCGACGGGACTTCCTCAAACTCGGCGGCGCAACGGCTGGAGGATTAGCTTTGTCTGCTAGCGGCGGCACTCCGATGCAAACGAACACCCCTGCCAGGTTGCGGTGAACCGAAATTGATAGCGTTGCATGCTGGAGCTTGTGGTGTAGGTGTACCTGTAGGTGCAACTGTTATTTACGGTCCTATTGTGGTACGAGGATTCTCTTGGTAGAGAACTAATGCCCCTCTTCGACGAAAAAACCCTCCGCAAACTCGACCGCCTCGCCCTCGTCGCCGCGCGCGTCCGCGCCGGACAGATAAGAGGCGAGCGCCGCTCGACCAAACGCGGCACTTCGATTGAATTTGCCGATTACCGCAACTACACGCGCGGCGACGACCTGCGCCGAGTGGATTGGAACGTCTACGCCCGCCTCGAACGGCCCTTCATCAAGTTGCTCGAAGAGGAAGAAGACCTCGCTGTCCACATTCTTGTAGATGCTTCGAGGTCAATGGAGTGGGGGGAGGGCGAGTACAACAAGTTCGACTATGCCCTCATCCTGACCGCCGCGCTGGGTTACATCGCGTTGGCGGCGGGGGATCGGTTGACGGTTACTATGTTGCGCTCCAACTTCCCCTTTCCCCCTCACCCCAACCCTCTCCCACTGGGAGAGGGCAGGGTGAGGGGCGTGAGGCAATTCGGCCCCGCGCGCGGGCGGGGCCATCTCCTCCCCTTGCTCACCTTCCTCGACGAACAAGCGGGCGAAGGCACCACGGACCTCAACGCCCAGTTGCGTGATTACGCTCTGGCCGCTCGCCGCCCCGGTCTCGCCTTTGTCCTCACCGACCTCTTCTCGCCCGCCGGATACACCGATGGCCTGAACGCTCTGCAAGGCCGAGGCTACGAGGTCAGTATGATCCATCTGCTCGCGCCCGACGAACTCGAACCGCCGCTGGCCGGCGATCTTCGGCTGATGGACGTTGAGACCGGCGCGGGGCAAGAGGTGACGCTGGACGGATCCCTGCGCGAGTTGTACAAGCGCCGTGTCGTCGCATGGCGAGACGAGATCGAGTCGCATTGCTTGAAGCGCGACGTGCATTATGTGCCGGTGGTGACGAGCACGGCATGGGAGAGATTGGTTTTGTATCACCTGAGGCGGCAAGGGCTAGTCAAATGAACAATGAGACATTCCATTGTTCATTGTTAGGAGTTACGCACTTGAAGCGTATTCTCACCACGAAGACACGAAGGCACAAAGGAATCGCAAAGGCTTTCTTCGTGTCTTTGTGGCTTCGTGGTTAAGTTCGCCGGGCCAACTGCGCAAGTCCTAATTGTTTCATCGTTCATCGTTCATTCACGCATGAGCTTCTTGTCTCCGCTCGCTCTCGCACTGAGCCTGCTCGCCGCGCCGATCATCATCCTCTACATGCTCAAATTGCGGCGGCGCGAAGTCGAGGTCTCCTCAACGATGCTCTGGTCGCTCCTCCTCCGCGACCGCGAGGCCAACTCGCCGTGGCAGAAACTCAAGCGCAATCTATTGCTCCTTCTCCAACTCTTGCTATTGCTGCTCCTGGTCGTCGCCCTCGCCCGCCCGTTCATTCCCGTGCCTACTCAGGCGCGACAATGACGATCGTCCTCGTTACCGATCACCCGGAGACGTTGATCAACGCCTCGTCCACGAAGGACGAACTGCTCGGGGCGATTGACTCGGCCCGGCCGTCCACCGCCAGCGCGGATTGGCCCGCCGCCTTCGCGCTCGCGGCCGGCGCCGTCGGCGGCGCGAACGCGAACCGATCCACCATCGTCGTGATCTCCGACGGCGGCCTGCCCTCCGACCTGCCGCCGCTTCCCGGCGAAGTGCGCTATATTCCAATTGGCGCGTCGAGCGACAACCTCGCGCTCTCCGCCCTCAGCCTGCGCCCTGCGGCCTCCGGCCCGCAACTCTTCGCCAGCGTCGCCAATCATGGCGCGGCGGATCGCGACGTGATCGTGTCGGTGAACATTGACGGCGATTTGCTCAATGCCCAATCGCTCCACGTCCCGGCCGGCAAGTCCGCCGATTTGATTCTCTCCGACCTTCCCAAACAGCCGGCTATCTACCAGGCCTCCCTCTCTCCCCCGCCCTCCGTCGGTCAGTCGGCGCAGACATTGGACGCGCTCTCTGCGGACGACTCGGCATGGGCGGTCTACGCCCCGCCGACCTCCGGGCGCGTTCTGTTGATCTCGCCGGGCGACATCTTCATCGAGCAAGTCCTCGCCGCGCTTCCCGGCCTCCAGCCTTTCCGCGCCCCCGCCGATGCGCCGATACCGAGCGATCCGTTCGACCTTTACATTTTCGACGGCGTGATCACCGACACCCTGCCTCTTCAAAGCCTGCTCATCATCAACCCCCCTCCCATTACCAATAGCCAATTACCAAGTCTATTGAACGTCACCGGCGTCTTCACCGACACGACCGACATCAAGCTCGCCGACGATCCGCTGTTGCAGTTCGTGGACTTCGCCGACGTTCACGTGCTCAAAGCCCACAGCGTCGAAGTGCCCGATTGGGGGCGCGTGTTGATCTCGTCCGACGGCGGCCCGTTGTTGTTCGCCGGGGAGACGGGTGGACGCAGAATCGCCGTGTTGACGTTCGACCTGCACGACTCCGATCTACCGCTTCAAGTCGCTTTCCCGATCTTGATCTCGAACCTGATCAACTGGCTGTCGCCGGCGCAGATACTCTCCGCGCCGGACGGCCTGCGCCCCGGCCAGCCGATCGTCGTTCGGCCGCCGGCCGGCGCGACGGCGGTGACGGTGAGAACGCCCGGCGGGACAGTGTTCGGCGCCGAACCCGGCGAGCAGGGTGTCGTCTTCGGCGACACGCGCGAACTCGGTTTGTACGGCGTGACGGTCTCGGCCGGCGGGCGCGTGCAAGCCGCGAACTATTTCGCGGTGAATCTGTTCGATCCGCTGGAGTCAGAGATCAGGCCGCGCGAGACGATTACCATCGGGCGGAGCAAGATCAGCGCGGCGCACAAAGAGGAAATCGGGCAGCGCGAGTTCTGGCCGTGGCTAGCCGGCGCGGCGCTTGCTTTGCTCGGGGTGGAGTGGTGGGTCTATCATCATGGGGCCACGCTGCCATCGCGCCCGTCTGCGCCCGTCGGTCGCAGTTGGTTCTGGAGAAGAAAGACCGAGGAGGTGTGAGTACAGTCTATATTCTCCTCGGCGCTCAAGGCTCCGGCAAAACGACCTGGGCCAAAGCCAATGCATCTCGGCTGGAGGCCCTGATCCTCGCGTCGGACGACGTCCGCAATGAACTCGAGTCTACCGGCGCGGGCGATCCGAACGACGGCGACCTTGTGTTTCACATCGTCGAAGAGGAATTGAACTGGCTGGCGTCGCAGGGCAAGACCGTGATCGTCGACGCGACTCACGCGCGCAGAAAATGGCGGAAGAACCACATCGCCATCGCCCGCCGGCATGGCGCGCGCGTCGTCGGCCTGTGGTTCGACGCGCCTCTCGAACTTTGCCTCGCGCGAAATGCGGCGCGCCCCGGCGGCGCGTGGGGAGACAGAGTCGTTCCCGAAGAGATGGTGCGCTGGGTGTGGCAGGGCTTTGAGAAACCCGAAGTGGGGGAGTTTGACGAGGTATGGAAGATCGGCAGCATTGGATTTGGGAGACTACCCGAATCCATGTCACCTGACAATCCAATGCGGTCAGGCGGTCGCTAACTCAGGGAGAGACGACGCCGGGAGTGAGATTGTAAATGCGACGCCGAGCACTTCGCTGGCTGGCGGTGATGTCACCACCGTGACGACTGCCCGCCTGATATCGTCGGGAAGGTTACGCAGATTCTCCAGTGAGATTGTCAGCGGTTGGCCTTGAAGTTTCTCGCGCATTCGGGAGTAACTTATCAGCGTCAACCCAACGGCGCGGGGCGGTCCGCCATCGGCCTTGCCGCTGTCAAGACGAAGCAAGACGTTGGGCGCGAGTTCAATCCCGGTGACGTGTTCGCTCCGGCTGAACGAGATGTACAAAACGTCGGCGTCTTCGTCGTAATTGTATTTTGTCATGGCTGGTGCTCAGAACAGTTGAAAATACGCGGTGATGACGAATCGCTCTTCGTGCGCTCCACCCTCGTCGTCATCCACCATCTTGAGCCGAACGCAGACGACCACGTGCGAGTTGTCGTCTGGCAGATCGTCGAACGGATGGTAGTATTGCCAGCCCTGCGGATCGAGCGGGTCTTGTCGCCGCCGGCCTTTCCGAATTGTGTCGCGGATCAGGTCAAAATGCGGCCCGACTTCAGGATGATTGTCCGGATCGCTGATATGACGCCAGCGTTCCTCGGTAAGATAGATGTCGTTTCCAAAACGGTCGCTTTGCGTCCACAATTTCCCGCTAGCCATGCCTGATCCATCCCTGTGAGTATTTTAGCATATCGTCAGCAAAAGCGGTAACTGTGACTCTCTCCTCCCCCTGGTTCCTGCTCCTCGTCTTCCTTCTTCCGTTCTTCCTCTACGTGGGCTGGCCGACTCACGGCGCGTCGCGCGGGCGCGAGTTCACGGGGCTCGCCGTCCGGCTGATCATCGCCCTGGCGATCATTCTCTCACTCGCCGGGCTGGAAGTCGTTCAGCCGACCAACGAACTCGCCGTCGTCTTTTTGATCGACGCCTCGGACTCAGTTCCGCAACTCGCCAAAGTCTACTCGGTCTCGTACGTCCGTCACGCGCTGGAGGCGATGAAGCCGACCGACCGGGCCGCGATCGTCGTCTTCGGCGGTGATGCGCTCGTCGAGCGGCCCATGTCGTCATCGCGCGACCTCGACACGTTCACCTCGATTCCGCGCACCCTCGAAACCGACATCGCCGAAGCGATTCGCCTCGGCCTCGCGCTCTTCCCAGTTGACGCCGCCAAGCGCATGGTCATTCTCTCCGACGGCGCGGCGACGACGGGCGACGCCGAAGAGGCCGCGCGCCTCGCCGCTGCCAGCGGCGTGCAGATCGTCGTCGTCCCGTTCCTCGCCGATCCGAGCGCCGCAGTTGCGCCCGAAGTGCTCATCAGCGGTGTGAGCGCACCGCCGCACCTGCGCGAGGGTGAGTCGTTCGGCCTCGAAGTCACGCTGCAGGCCACGCGCGCCGCGAGCGTGGGACTGCGCGTCTTCGCCGGATCGCAAGTCGTCGCTGAGCAGACCGTCCAATTGAAAGAGGGCGAAAACAACTTCACCCTTCCGCTCAAGGCCGGGGCCTCGGGCTTCGCCGCGTATCGCGTCCAGATCGTCCCGCAGGCCGGGGACGATGGGTTCTACCAAAACAACGAACTCGCCGCGTTCAGCCAGATCAAAGGCCCGCCGCGCGTGCTGGCCGTGGGCGAAGCGCAGGGGCGCGACGGCGTGGACGAACTCACCGCGCTCACCAGCGCGCTCAAGGCCTCCGGCATTGCCGTTGACGTCGTGCGCCCCGCGGGTCTGCCTTCCGAATTGGCCGCGCTCTCCGAATACGCTTCGGTCCTGCTGGTGGATGTGCCGGCGCGCGATCTGACGCCGCGACAAATGACGGCACTGCAAACATACGTCCGCGATCTCGGCGGCGGACTGGTCGCCGTCGGCGGGCCGTCGAGTTACGGCGTGGGCGGCTACTTCAAGACGCCGCTCGAAGAGACTCTGCCCGTCGAGATGCAGATCAAAGACGAACTGCGCCGCCCGCGACTCACGCTGGTGCTGGTGCTCGACAAATCGGGCAGCATGTCCGAGGTGAGCGGCGGCGCGGCGAAGATCGAACTCGCCAAAGAGGCCGCCATCCGCTCCGTCGAGCTGCTCAACCCCGGCGACCGGCTGGGTGTGGTGGGCTTCGACGACTCGGCCTTCTGGCTCGTGCCGCTTCAGACGATTGACGACCCGACCGAGATCGTCAATCGCATCGGCACGCTCCGCGCCGACGGCGGCACCGACATTCTGGCCGGCGTGAGAGTCGCCGCCGAGCAACTCGAACCCGACAGCGCCACGCTCAAGCACATTGTCCTGATGACTGACGGTCAGGCGAGTCCGGTCGGCATTCCCGAGCTGGCGCGCGAGATGCACGACCAGTACGGCATCACTTTCTCGACAGTGGCGATGGGAACCGACGCGGACACGACTCTCCTGCGACAACTCGCGACCGTCGGCGACGGGCGCTACCACTTCGCCGCCGATCCCGCCAGTGTCCCCTCGATCTTCACCGAAGAGACGACGCTCGCCACGCGCGCCTACATCATCGAAGAAGATTTCTTCCCGGAGAAAGTTTCCTTCTCTCCGATTCTTTCCGGCATTGACGCCGTGCCGAAGCTCCTCG
>JACQED010000334.1 GCA_016200785.1 Chloroflexota bacterium | reverse complement strand
CGAGTACCTGATGGCCGCGCAGAGCGTCGCGATGGCCGTGCAGAATCTCTTGCTCGCGGCCAATGCCGAGGGTTTGGGTGCGTGTTGGATGTGCGCGCCGCTGTTCTGCCCGGATACTGTCCGCGCGGCGTTGGGCTTGGCGGAGGACTGGGAGGCGCAGGCGGTGATTACGCTGGGGCATCCGACGGATTGCGGGAAACCGGCGGCTCGAAAGACTTTGGACGAGGTGATTATCGGGAAGTAGGGAGTTGGAAGCGGGAAGCGTCTCCAGTTATAGCCGATGGCTTCCTCCCTCCTTCCTGAAGCAACATGATGTCTGCCTCGATGGTGGCGCTGGCCGGCGGCGTCGGCGGCGCGAAACTCGCGCACGGTCTCGCGCAAATTCTCGAACCCGAGCAACTCACCGTCGTGGTCAACACGGCGGACGACTTTCAACATCTCGGCCTCGCGATCTCGCCCGACCTCGACACGGTGATGTACACTCTGGCCGGCATTGCCAACCCGGAGACCGGCTGGGGAATCAGGGGCGACACTTTTGAATTTCTCGGCGCGCTCGGGCGACTTGGCGGCGAGGCGTGGTTTCGGCTGGGCGACCGTGACCTCGCCACACACGTCGAACGCTCACGCCGTTTGTGGGCGGGCGAGTCGCTCACTCAGATCACGCGCGAACTGTCGAGGTCGCTGGGTGTAGGCCCGACGATCCTGCCGATGACCGACGAGTGGGTGCGAACCATCGTGGAGACGGATGAGGGCGATCTGGAGTTTCAGGACTATTTCGTGCGCCGGCATTGTGAGCCGCGCGTCACCGGCTTCCACTTCAAAGGCCTCGACGATGCCAACCCGACGCGCGAGGTGATGAATGTGCTGGAGGCCGCCGACGCGATCATTATTTGCCCCTCGAACCCATTTGTAAGCGTGGATCCGATTCTGAACCTCGCCGGGGTGCGTGATGGGGTGGGGCGGGGCGGTCGTCCGGTCGTCGCCGTTTCGCCGATCGTCGGCGGTCAGGCGATCAAGGGACCGGCCGCAAAGATGCTCGCCGAACTTGATTATTCCGTCTCCGCGCTGGCCGTCGCCGAACATTATCGCGGCCTGATCACCGGCTTTGTCCTCGACAACGTAGACGCCGCCCTAGCCCCCGAAATCGAATCTGGCGACTTAAGAGTGCTGGTCACTGACACAGTCATGAAATCGGATGCCGACCGCGCCCGCCTCGCCCGCGAAGTGGTTGACTTTGTCACCGCCGGCTGATGGCTTGCGACTGATGACTGACAGCTGATGACTACCTGGGCCATTGTGCCTGTCAAACCGCTCAGCCGCGCCAAGAGCCGTCTGGCGAGAGTCTTGTCGAACAGCGAGCGACAAGGTCTCAGCCGTGAATTCCTGGAACACACGCTCGCAACGCTGGCGCAAGTTCATCAGATCCAACGGACGTTGGTGATCTCGCGCGACACCGAGGCGCTGACCATCGCCCGCGAACGCGGGGCGCACACCGTCACCGAGAGCGGCGCGCCCGAGCTCAATCTCGCGCTGACTCGCGCCACGCAGGTCGCCGCGGCTTTCGGGGCGCGCGGGGTGCTCGTCATCCCGACTGACTTGCCTTTGCTGACCGCTGCCGACGTCGAGCAATTGCTTCTGCTCGGCGACGACGAGCCTGTGGCCGTGATCGCGCCCGATCGGCACGGCAACGGAACAAATGCTCTTCTCGTCCGCCCGCCTCAGATGTTCAAATACGCCTTCGGCCCCGGAAGTTGCCAGAAGCATCTGGAACGCGCGAGGGCGGCGGGCGCGCGTGCGCTCGTGTGCCGCCTTCCGGGCACAGGCCTGGACGTCGACGAACCGGACGATCTCAGGCTCTATCAAGAAACCGTGATCAACCACTCAGGAGGCTAAGATGATAAAAGATCGCGTCGCCCTCTACTTGCAGGATGCGCATCCGCTTCAGGACGGGATCAAGTATGCCCAGTATGCCGAGAGCAAAGGCTTCGAGGCGGTGTGGCAGGCCGAAAGCCGCCTGGTGCGCGACGCCATTGTGCCTATGGCCGCCTTCGCCGCGACGACCGCCAGACTCAAAGTCGGTTCCGGCGTGATCAACAACTGGACGCGCAACATTGGCCTGCTCGCTATGACTTTTCTCACCCTCGACGATCTTGCGCCGAATCGGATCATCTGCGGCATCGGCGCGTGGTGGGATCCGCTGGCCAGGAACGTCGGCATCGAGCGGCGCAAGCCCTTGCTGGCGATGCGCGAGACGATCGAGGTCATGCGCCGCCTGCTCAGAATGGAGAACGTGACCTTCAACGGCGAATTCCATCACGTCAACGGCATCGAACTCGACGTGGTGCACGGGCGGCGCGAGCCGCGCAACGTGCCGATCTACATCGGCGCGACCGGCGACGCGATGCTGGAGATGACCGGCGAGATCGGCGACGGCTGTGTGCTCAACTACTGTGTGCCGCCGGAGTACAACGACAAAGCCCTCGAACTCTTGGAGAAGGGCGCTAAGAAGGCGGGACGCAAATTGGACGACATTGACCGGCCCCAATTGATGGTCTGCTCGGTGCATCACGATCGTCGGACGGCGATTGACGGCGCGAAGGAATTGCTCACCCAGTATCTGGCACAACAGCCGCACATCGCCAAAGCCAGTGGTGTGGGCGAGGCCGTCGTCAAGCAAATACAATCCATTGTGATCGCATCAAGCAGCCCAACTCGCGAATGTGTTTCGCCTGCGGCCTCGAAAACCCCGCCGGCTTGCACCTGCACTTCTACGACAACGGGACTGACGAAGTCGTTGCCGATCTCACGATTGGGCCGGATCATCAGGGCTATCCCGGCGTTGCCCACGGCGGCGTGGTCGCAGCCATTCTCGACGAAGTCGGCGGGCGGACGATGATGATCGGCGATCACAATCGTTTCTTCATGACTGCCAAAATGGAACTCAAGTATCGCCAGCCCGTTCCGGTGGGAACGCCCCTGCGCGCGGTCGGCCACGTGATCAAACGGCGCGGGCGGCTGGCGACGGCGCACGCGGAGATCAGATCGCAAGACGGCGAGACTTTGGCCGAGGCCGAAATCCTGCTGACGGATACACCGACGGCGCTGTTCAATGCCGGCGACGCGGACAGGCTTGGCTGGAGAGTGTACGAGTAGTGCTCAACTCAAGAAACGCCCGCTGGCTTGAGTGGCTGAGTCCGGCGGTTATTTTGGCCATCGGCCTCATCGCCTACTGGCCGGTGTTCTTTTACAATTTCTTCTGGGAGGACCCGTTTGACATCGGGCAGGTGGAGTGGTATTCCGTCGGTCAGCTGCTGGCCGTGCCGCAAAGCAATTCCTATTACCGGCCGCTGTCGCTGATCATCTTCAAGGCGCTGAGTTACGCCTCCCCGGCGCATCCGGCATGGATGTACCACCTATTCGTCGTGAGCGGCCACCTCGCAGCCGCCGTGCTACTGTTCGGCCTTGCCCGCTATCTGTTTGGCCGGCGCGAGTTTGCGTTGGCGGCCAGCCTGATCTTCCTCCTCTACCCGGTGTCTTTCGAGGCGACTGCCCGGGCCAGCAATCTGCACGAATGGCTCGCGCCTCTGCTGTTCGTCTCGCTGTGGCTCTATGCCTGGGGACGCCGCACCGGCCGGCGCTGGCCGTTCTTTGTCACGCTGGCCGTGATTGCGCTCGCGCAGGCCTTTCAGGAAAACGGTCTGACGTTCCCTGTGCTTCTCTTGTTGCTCGAACTCTTTCTCGCGTGGCAGAAGCGCGTCGAACGATTCCACCCAGCCGTCCTCATCTATTTTCTGCCGGCTTTGCTGTTTCTCTTGATCTGGTCGCGGATTCCAAAAGGCGGCGAACCGCCGCAGTTGGGTTTGCACCTTCGCGAGGCCTTGTATGTCTCGCAGGGAATCTCGTTTCCTTTCGCCGGGCCGATCAGTTGGGTGGGCGGCCTCGGGCTGTCGCCTGAGTGGCAAGCCGGAGCGGCGTTGATCCTCGCCGCCGGCGTGTTGGCGCTGGCGCACGGCCGCGAAAACGCGCCGCGCCTCACCCTCGCGCTGGCGTGGTGGGCCGGGGCGATCAGTCTCGCGTGGATCGCGCGCCCGATCGAATACCTGCAAGTCTCGCCCCGCGTCATGTACTTTCCCTCATTTGGCGCGTCGCTCGCGTGGGCCGGCGTGATTGACCTCGGGGTGAGTTGGCTTCGCCGGGAAGCGACCCGACGCACCATCGGCGTGATTGTCCTCGGCGTTGTTCTCCTCGAATGCTCGTTCGGCCTCAGCCGTTCCGTCGAACTCTATCGTCGCGGATCGAGATTGATGGACGAGATCATTCCGGCCGGCGGGCGGGCGGGCGCGGGCGGGCGGCTGTTGTTTGTCAATGTGCCCGATCGATTTGAATACCGGGCGCCCCTCTATCCCCTCGGATACTGGGGCATGCTCCTCGCGCCCGTGTCGCAGGACTTGAGCGATTTTGTGCGCTTTGCGACGAACGTGAAAATGCAGACCCGTTCGCTCAGTGATTTTCCGCTGCTGGCCGGGATGGTGGACGCTTCGCCGTACCGGGTGAATACGCGCGGCGTAGACGCGCACGCCAGCGATCTCATGTACGACACGATTCTGTGGGCCGATGAGACCTATTGGACGGACTATGATGCCGATGGCGCGATGAGGCTCAGGCCGGTCGGCGACGTGCGGGCCTCGCGCACCATCGCCGGCTTCATTGGCCGTTTTGGCGTGACCTCGCAATTGCTGAGCGTGGACGCGCAGACGGAGGCCGGCGCGATCCGATTGACGCTGTGCTGGAGTGCTCTCCAGTCGGCGCATCCCACGGACACCATCTTCGTTCACCTGTTCGACTCGTCCGGCGCGTTGGTGGGGCAGGCCGACGGTGACAGCCTGGGCGGATTGCTCCCGCCGAGCGCGTGGCGACCCGGGGATGAAATCGTAGACCGCCGCACACTGGTCACCAACGGGCCTCTGCCAGCCGGTGAGTATCGCCTGACCGTGGGATTTTACGATCGGGCCGACGGTTCGCGTTATCCGGCGTACGACGCGAGGGGCCGAGAGGCGGCGGATGGAGAACTGGAAGTCTTGCGATTGAACCTCCCGCCAGAATGAACGCGATTCGGTCGATTCGCCTCCCGCACTATTTTCCACACCTCGCCGTCACCGCCTTCAGCCTGTTTTCAATCCAGCCCCTTCTCCACCGTGAAATGATGTGCGCCGACGACGGCATCTTTCACATTTACAAGGCGGTGGGGTTGGAAGCTTTGATACAGCGCGGGCATTTTTTCCCACGCTGGTCGCCGGAGATGGCACACGGCTTTGGCTATCCTCTGTACAATTTCTACGCGCCGCTCGGATCGTATCTTCTCGTAGGCCTTCATTCGCTCGGCTTCATCTACCCCACGGCACTGTACATCGCCTTCGGCCTTTCGATCTGGCTGAGCGGGCTGGCCCTGTTTGCGCTGGTGCGCGATTGGTGGGGCGATGCGGCCGGCGTTGCCGCCGCCGTCGTTTATCTCACCGCTCCATATCTCGCCTTCGACGTGCTCTTCCGCGGCGCCCTCGCTGAATCCTTCGCGTGGGTCTGGCCGCCCCTGCTACTGTGGACTCTCCATCGCGCTCTACAGTCTCAACCCCACTCCTCCCTCCGCTGGGCCATCGCCTCCTCTGCCTGCTATGCCGCCCTCATGCTCACCCACAACATCACTTCGCTGGTCGTGTCCCCTCTCATTGTGGGCTACGTTGCCCTCGTGGCGCGGCAAAAGCGGGATTGGCGTCCGCTGGTCTATGGAGCGGTGATACTTCTCGCCGGCCTTGCGCTCAGCGCGTACTTTTGGATCCCTGCGCTCGGGGAGCGACCCCTGATCCAATCCGATCGCCTGCTCGTCCCGCCGATCTTCACGTACTACACCAACTTCATCACGCCAACCGAACTGCTCGCACTGCCGCGTGCCGTTGATCCTTTGCTTATCAATCCCTCGCCGCCCAAAGCGTTGGGCTTGCTCACCGCCCTTTTGGCCCTGGCGGGAATGGCGACGCTCGCGCGCGGAAGGAGCCGCGCCCGCGACGACGCAGGGCGCATCGCCCTTTTCGGCGGCGGCTTGTTCGCCTACAGCCTGATGACGCTGCCCGTCAGCCGCCCCCTCTGGGATCACTTGCCTCTGCTCCCCTTCGTCCAATTCCCCTGGCGTATGCTTATGCCCGCTGCGCTGTGCGCGTCCATCCTCGCCGGGGCAGTCGTACATCACGTTTCACATCTCATGCTCCGCGCTCCACGCTCCACGTTCCACGCTCCACGCTTCACACCCCAGGCTCCACGCGACTGGCTTGCCGCCTCACTAATTTCCGCAATCGCGCTCCTCGGCAACCTCTCGTGGTGGAATCCGCGCTACTGCGCCCCGTTTGTCGAGGAGACGGTTGCCCGCATGTTGAG
>JACQED010000333.1 GCA_016200785.1 Chloroflexota bacterium | reverse complement strand
TCGTACTTCTCGGTGAACCCTACGACGGCCAGCATCGCCGCGTAATTCGTCGGAACGCCGTGCAGAACGGTCGGCTTGAAACGGTCAATCACCTCCAGTACATTCGTGGCGACGCGGGACGAGGCCGGGGAAAGCACGACGCTCGCGCCGAGGTACCAGGGGTAGATCAGGTTCCCGCCCGAGCCATAGGTAAAGAAGAGTTTGGCGATGGCGAACGTGCGATCGTCCTCGCGCAGGCCCACCGCATCCGCGCCATACAGTTGTGAACTGAGCGGAAGGTCTTTATGCGCGTGGGGAATGCCTTTCGGCTCGCCGGTCGTCCCGCTGGAATAATTCAGCGTGCAGAGATCATCGCGGTGTGTGGGCGCGGCCTCGAGTTCGGTCGGCTCGTCGGCGATCCAATCGCGATAGGCCCGGTCACACGTCCGGGCGGGGTAGCCGATAACGACGACGCGTTCCAGAAATGGCAGCTCATCCAAGATCGCCTCAATCGCCGGCAGGAGGGATTCGTGAACGATCAGGACACGGGCACGGCAATCGTGCAGGATATAGGCGTACTCTTGCAGTGTCAGCAGGGTGTTCATCCCCACCGCGATCGCGCCGGTCTTCAGCGTGCCGAAAAAACACGTCACCCACTCCGGGCCATCGAGCGACAGAATGCCCACAAAGTCCCCCAGGCGAATCCCGTCTTTCTTGAGGGCGTTCCCGACCTGGTTCGCCTCTTGCGAGACCTGCCGGAAGGTCATCGCCCGTTCCGGGCTGTACAGGGCAACCTTGTCGGCGCGCCCAGCGAGGTTGCGCTCCAGAATGTCTACGGCGTTGTAGAAGAGGGGAACGTCGGCTGTTCTTCGCATGTCATCCCCGGCCAATGACATCTCGCGCCATCACGTTACGTCGGCTGTGGGCCGTCCAAGAAAGCCCCACTGGGCGATTCGGGTCGGCCGGATGACGATCACCGGTCGCCGCTCCAAATTTGCGGCGGCATATTGAGGGTACTTATCTCGCAGCAGATACATCGCGGTTGCGTGTGCCTCGCCCTCCGCGACGATTTCCGCCGTCCCGCGAATGAGCACCCAGGCCAACCGGGACCAATCTTCGTCGTACTCGTCTACCACGACGGCCACTTGTGGATTGACGAGGATGTTGCGGACCCGTTTCAACTGGCCGACGGCGACTCGTTTGGGCTTCTCGTCCAGCGGTGTGTATAGGCGGTGACCCTCAACCGCAAAGACGATCGGAACCACGTGCGGCTGACCGCCGGCGTCGCACGTCGCCAGCCGGCCGACCCGCATTCGAGCCAGGAACCGCAGTTCGGCCTGGGTGAATGCGGATCGGGCCACTCAAACCTTCAGCCACAGATACCGGGCGGCGCAGTCGGAATCGAGATAGACGAACACGCGCGTCTCCTCAATACGTGAGCGTCCCGCCGTCCACGTTGATCGCCTGTGCGGTGATGCCGCGCGCCGCTTCGCCGGCCAGCATCACCGCCACCGCCGCGACTTCCTCCGGCGCGATCAAGCGGCCCTGCGGATTGCCGGAGGAGATGATTCTGCGAATCTCGTCTTCGGGCTTGCCCGTCCGCGCCACCATGTTGGCGACGTTGGCATCGGTCATGGGCGTATCCACGTAACCGGGACAGATGGCGTTGACCGTGATCTGGTACGGATTGAGTTCGACGGCGAGCGCGCGCGTCAATCCCAGCACGCCATGTTTGGAAGCGGTGTACGCGGCCACGTAGCGCGCCCCGACTTTGCTGGAGATGGAGGCGATGGTGATGATGCGCCCCCACTTCCGCTCGATCATGCCCGGCACGACCGCCTTGCACACCCGGTATACGCCCGTCAAGTTGATCTCCAACATGCGCGCCCAGAGGTCGTCGGGGTGACCCACAAACTTGTGACTCTCGGAGGCGCCGGCGTTGTTCACCAGAATATCAATCGGCCCGAGGGCTTCGTTCACCACCGTGGGCAGGCGGTTGACCTGTTCGGCGTCCGTCACATCACACACCGTGGCGAAAGCACGGCGGCCAGTTGCCCGCACCGCATCGGCCACTGGCTCCAGTCCAGCCATCTTTCGCGCGCAGATCGCCACGTCTGCGCCCGCTTCGGCCAGTGCCAGTGCGACGGCCTTCCCTATGCCCTTGCTGCCGCCCGTCACCAGCGCGACGCGGCCCGTCAAAGAATCTGTCATATGTGCTCAGTATGTTTAGCCTCGCAGGGCAGGCATGACCTCTTTGGCAAACCGCTCTATTTTCTCTCGCCGCTCCGGCCAACGCCCCACCATGAATTGAAGGGCCATGTGCTCCACGCCGATCTCTTTGAAGCGTTTCAGCGCTGCGATCAGCTGTTCAGGCGTACCTTTCAGCGTATCTTCCTCTTGAGGCACCGGCTCGGTGGTGATGTCAATGGGGCGGCAACAACAGAAGTGGATCTGAGCCGGGTCTCTGCCGGCCTCGCCCGCCAATCTCCGAACGTTGGCAAAACGGGCAGCCAACTCCTGAGGCGTGATTTTCACAAAGTAGGAGAACCAGGCATCGCCATATTTGGCGGCCCGTTTTTGGGCGGCTTCGCTTTCTCCGCCCGTCCAGATTGGGAAGCGAGGTTTCTGAACCGGCTTGGGGCTAACGGACACTTCGTCGAAACGGTAATAGCGCCCCTTGAAGCGCGGGCGCTCTTCCTTCCAGAGAAGGTTGAAGATCTGAAGTTGCTCATTGGACATCCCGGCCCGGTCCTTGATAGAAAGCCCCAACGCCTCGAACTCTTCGACCATCCAGCCGATCCCCACCCCCAGGATCAGCCGGCCTTTGGAGAGCGTATCAATGGAGGTGGCGACCCTGGCAGTGTAGAGCGGGTGGCGATAGGGCAAGACGGCGACGCTGATGCCGAGCGAGACCTTCTCGGTGCAGCCGGCCAGGAAGGCCAGGCAAGTGAGAGGATCGAGGAAAGGACTATCGGGGGGGACGAACCATTGTTGGCTGTCTTTGTACGGGTAAGGGGTTTTCATTTCCCAGGGATTGACGAGACG
>JACQED010000332.1 GCA_016200785.1 Chloroflexota bacterium | reverse complement strand
TCGAACGAGTCAAAGATGCCTGACTACGATCCATCCTTTCGCCCGCCAGCGCCCGTGGTTCCGGTAGAGGTGAGAAACCCGGTTACAGGCGCTTCGATACGTGTCAGGGCCCAGATTGATACAGGAACGTCAACGTCGGTTCTATCGCTCGCAGCAGTTGCCGATTTAGATCTGGCCTCCAGTGGCACAATGCAGGCCGCGAATTTCGACGGCACTCTCTACCGTCTCTCGACTTACTTGGTGACGCTATTGCTCGAAGGCTATGTAGTTCTGGGCGCTGAGATCGCCGCTGGAACCAGAAACGACTTGTTACTGGGCCGCGACATTCTCCAGCATTTTGTCCTCACTCTCAATGGCAAGGCTGAGACGTTCGAGTTGGTTGATCCCTAGTCCTTTCGGCAGCATCTCTCAGATTACCCCTCGCTCCCTCAACTTCTCCATTCTCGCTTTCTCCATCCCCAACACCCCTCCATACACCGCCTCATTATGCTCCCCCAGCGCCTCGGCGCGAACGACAGTTCGGCAATCTTGAGGAACTGGACGATGCTGGCCAGATCGTCGCCGGACGTGACAAGAGGTTGCTCGACGTAGCCATCCTTGCGGCGCTGGGGGAACCCGGCGGTCGCCACCAGATTGTTGCACAGGCAGGCGCGCCCGACGGTGTCTGCCTCTTTGCCGCCTTTCTTCACGTAATCGTCCACCGGCTCGGCCGGGCAGCGATAGCCGAGCGAGCCGTCTTCCTTCTTGAAAAGACTGCGCAAAAAGCCGAGGTCACAAAAGCGCGGGCGCGCGTCGCAGGCTTCTTTGTCGGACAGCGTGCCGGGCACGAGCGCGATCTTGAAGGGGAAGCCGGTCGGCGAGGCGGTGGGGCTGGTGAACACTTGCGTTTCTTCGTCCAGCGCCTGCCGCACGAGGCGCGTTTTGAGTACCGCCGCCAGGCCCGATTCTTCGCAGAGCGCGAAGGCCGTGCCCACTTGCACCCCGGCGGCGCCCGCCTCCAGCGCGTTCTGCACCTGATCGGGGTTGCCATAGCCGCCCGCCAGCCAGAAGGGCAGGCCCAATTGTTTCATCTTCTCCAAGTCCACCGCGTCTTTTTCGCCGTAAACCGGCTCGCCTTTCTCGTTCAACTTCAGCGCGCCGCGCGGCGGGGCGTTGTGCCCGCCGGCCGTCGGGCCTTCGATGACGAAGCCGTCAATCTGCCCCTCACTGCGCTTGAGCAGGGCTTGCGCCAGCACGACCGACGAAATGATAGGCAGGAACTTGGGGCGCTTGAGTTGCCCGACGAGGCGCGCAATGCCGGGGAAGATGCTCTCCGGGTCGAAGTGGATGCGCTGATCGTCGTCCGGCCCCGCGCCGAGCACGTCGAGGCGATAGGAGACGGGCCGGTGATGCGCCAGTTTGTCGAGTATCCCGGCGATCTGCGTGGGGATGCCCGCGCCCATCAGCACGACATCCACGCCCGCCAGCAATGCGCCGTAGAGCGAGGCCAGATTCGGCATTTGCACTTTTTCCAGCAGGTTGATGCCGACGGGGCCCGAATGCCCTTCCTTCGCCAGAAACACTTCGACGAAATTGGCGATGGCCGTAAGTTGGTCGAGCAACTTCGGCGGCTGAATGGTGTACGCCGGCGGCGACTTATACGGCTCGTCGGACGCTTTGCCGCCAGGGACGTAGTAGCGGTTGAGGATGTGCTGAATCGGTTCGGGGATCGGAAACTGCTCCAGCGCGCGCCGGACGTGGCCGACCAGATCGCCATCGGCCAGGCGGCTGGCCAACACGCGGCTGACGCCCGTCCCGGAAACGACGCCCAATTGCCCCAACTGCGACACGGCTTTGGCGAGCCGCCAATTGGAAATGGCGACGCCCATGCCGCCTTGAATGATGGTGGGTAGATTCATTGAGGTCTCTCCGGTGACTCGGTAATTGATAACTGGTAATTGGGTTAGATCACCCCTCGCTCTTTCAGTTCCGCGAGTCGAGGCGTATCCATCCCCAACACCCCTCCATAGATCGCCTCATTGTGCTCCCCCAGCCTCGGCGGGAACGACAGTTCGGCGAGGCCGCTGTCGCTCACCTCGGCCAATGGCGGCAGAATCACCTCCGCCCCACTGCGCGGGTCGCGGGCGCGGGCGAAGGCGCTCTTGAGCAATGGCTCGGTCAGCACGTCGTTCAGGTCGTTCACTTTCGCCACCGGCACGCCGATGCGGTTGAGCGCGGCCATGAGGTCGGCGGTCGCTATCGCGCGAGTGCAGTCGGCAATGCGTTGGTTGAGGCGCTGAACATCCGCGATGCGGCCTGCGTTGCGCTGATATTCGGCGTCGGCCAGTGACTCAAAACCGGGCAGTTGTGTGATCGCCTCCCACTGCCGGTCGTTGCCGACGGCGATGTAAACGTAGCCGTCACGAGTGGGAAAGACCGACGCGGGCGCAAAGAACTGATGCGTGTTGCCGCGCCGTGCCATCTTTTCGCCGAGGGCGGTGAGCATGAGCGGACTCGCCATCCACGTCACCGCTGAGCGGAACATTGAGATGTCAACCCTCACCCCTTCCCCTCTCCCACTGGGAGAGGGGTTAGGGGTGAGGGAAGAAACAGCGCGTTGGTAGAGCGCTTTCATCACCGCGCCGTAGGCGTGCTCCGCCGCGCCGAGGTCAACCATCGGCAGGCCGAAGACGAGCGGCGGACCGTCGGCCTGGCCAGTGAGTTCCATCCAGCCAGAGCGGGCTTGCAGAACGGGATCGTAAGCCGCCTCGTCGGAGTCCGGGCCGAAGCCGGTGATGCCGAGCCAGATGAGGTCAGGGCGGATGGATTTGAGTGTCTCATAGTCAATGCCCAGTTTAGCATAGCTCGACGGGCGGTTGTTGGTGCAGAAGATGTCTACGGGGAGATTGGAGATTAGAGAATGGAGAATGGAACGGCCTTCGGAAACGCCGAGGTTGAGGGTAATCGCCTGCTTGCCGCAGTTATTCGGCAAGAAGTAACTCGCCATGCCGTCTTCGCCGAGGATGTTTTTGCCGACGTAGCGATTCGGATCGCCCCGCCCCGGAGTTTCGATGCGGATGACACGCGCGCCCTCACGCGCGAGGCGCTGGGTGAGAAAGGGGAGGGTGGTGGCTTGTTCGAGGGAGAGGAGGGTCAGGTTGGATAGAAGCACCATGTTGTTTTCGCGGTCAGGCGGGCGTATAATGTCGGCAGAGAGGTGGAATATGGCTAAGAAAGTTCCCAAGGCACTACGCCGGAAGGCGACCAACAACCACAAACCGAAACAGCCTTCTCGAAAAGTGATTGAGCGATATGATACCGAACTCCGCAAGCATTACGGTCGGTTTGTTTGTGTCGTCGGCTATAAGATCGTGTCGGTCGCCGACGGGCCGGGAGAGGCGCTCGAAATCGCCCACAAGAAGGGCTATAAGAACGCGAGGGTAAAGCGTGCCCCTCTGACGCCGGATGCTCCCGACCTGCTTTTCGTATGAGAATTCGCTACCGGTTTGAGCGCGGCAGGGTTCCCCGTCCCATAGTTGAAGTAGACCTATTCACCGACTCTGGCAAGATCATAGAGACCGAGGCTTTGGTCGACTCGGGCGCGGATACCTGCCTGTTCGACCTCAGTTATGCTCGTGAGTCTGAAACCACGATCTACCCTCAACTCGCCCGGCGCGTTTCCGGCATAAGCGGCAGGATGGACGTCATTCCCGGTGTGATGAGTGTCCGGATTCTGGGCCGCCGGTTTCTGTTGCGAACGCACTTCGTAGAAGGCCTCGAACAGAACCTTCTCGGTCGGGATAACTTCTTCCGCGTGTTCCACGTCTGCTTCGACGAACCCAACCACGAACTCGAACTGCGTTACCGTCGCGGGCAAAAGAACCGCTGATTATCAGAAACACGCGGATTGCTCCTGAGTCAGGCGCCGTTCCTTCCCGATCCAAATCCGCGCAGTTCCGTTCATCCGCGGTTCTACAACCTCACCGGCTCCCTGAACTCCCCAAACACCCCCTTCAACGTCTTTGTGATCTCCCCCAATGTCGCGTAAGCCTTCACCGCGTCCATCATCGCGGGCATCACGTTCTGGCCGTTGGCGGCGGCCCCGCGCACCTTTTCCAGCGCGGCGGTCGCGGCTGGCTGATAGCGGCTGGCGCGGACGGCGCTCAGACGGCGGATGGACTCCTCGGCCTGCTCCGACTTATACTCGTGCAGTTCCACGTCGCGCTGCTCTTGCGAAGCATCCATCCAATACTTGTTTATCCCGACTTTGGGAATCGAGCCGTCCTGAATCCCCTGCTCGGTCTTCCACGCCTGGTGCGCGACTTCGCGCTGCACTGCGCCCTCGCTTACAGCCCGGACGATGCCGCCCATTTCGGTATCCACCCGCTTCATCTCGGCGACGATGCGCTGTTCCATTTCATTCGTCAGCGACTCGACGTAGTACGAGCCGCCGAGCGGATCGGCCGTGTCGCACAAGCCCATCTCTTCGACGAGAATCTGCATCGTGCGGAGCGAGATGAGCGCGGCCTTCTCGGTCGGGATGGTGTAGGCCTCGTCGTAACTGCACAGCGCCATCGTCTGCGCGCCGGAGAGGGCAGAGATCAGCGCGTAATACGCGCCGCGCACGATGTTGTTCTCCGGCTGTTCGATCGTCAGCCCTCCACCCCCCCCGCCCGCGATCATTTTCATCTGCATCGTGCCCGGCCTTTGCGCGCCGAACTCATCTTTCAGCAACTTTGCCCACAATCTGCGCGCCGCGCGGAACTTCGCCACTTGCTCCCACAAGTTGCCGAAGATGTCGAAGTTGAACGAGATGCGCTCGGCGAAGTCGTCAACGTGCAGACCGCGAGCCAGCGCTTCTCGAATGTAGGCGCGGGCGATGCAGTAGGCATAGGCGATCTCCTGCACCGGGTTCGCGCCGGACTCGCGGATGTGGTCGCCGCACACGCTGACCGGGTAATACTTGGGCGCGTGCCGGGCGCAGAACTCAATCGTGTCGGTCACGAGCCGGATGCCGTGCTCGACCGGGAAGATCCACGCGCCGCGCCCGATGTACTCTTTGAGGATGTCGTTCTGCGAAGTCCCGCGAACGTCAGTGAGCGGGACGCGGTGCCGCTCCGCGACGACGAAGTACATCGCCATGATCGGCGCGGCGACAGCGTTGACGGTGAGCGAGACGCTGATCTTGTCAATCGGGATACCGTCGAAGGCGACTTCCATATCGGCCAGCGTGTCCACCGCCATACCCACACGGCCCACCTCGCCCTCGGCCAGCGGATCGTCGGAGTCGAGGCCCATCTGCGTTGGCAGGTCGAAGGCGACGTTGAGCGCGTTCTGGCCGTTGGCGATCAGGAACTTGAAGCGCTCGTTGGTTTCGGACGGCGTGCCAAACCCGGCGTACTGGCGCATCGTCCACGGCCGGGCGCGGTACATCAGCGGGTGAATGCCGCGCGTGAACGGGAACTCGCCCGGCTGCCCGATGTCGCGCGCGGGATCAATCGCGGTGAGGTCGTCAGGGCCATAGACGGGCTTGACCGGGATGCCGGATTCGAGGATCACTTCACGGGTTTTGTCGGACATAGTTCCGCCGCTTCCAATCCCCTCTCAAACGCCCTCCGATTGATCTCCCTCGCCTTCGCCGGCACGCGCGCCTCAATGGCATTCCACGCCGCTTCGTGGCTCACGATACCCGTCAGCGCGACGACCGCACCGAGCGCGACCGAGTTCGACAGCACTTCGTTGTCCAATTCGATCTTGGCGATCTCGACAATCGGCAGGCGATGGATGACGTGGCCGTTTTCAATCACATGCGGAACGAGATTTGCGTCAACCAGCAAAACGGCGTCATCAGCGAGGTCGGTGGCGTATTGATTGTACGACATCTGCGCGAGAGCGAGGAAGAAGTCGATCTTCGTCGCGCGAGGGTACAAGATGGGCGAGTCGGAGACAATCACGTCCACCTTCGTCGGGCCGCCGCGCACCCGCGAACCGTACTGCGGACTCTGAACGGCATATTTGCCCTGGTGCAGGATCGCGGCCTCGGCCAAGATCGAGCCGCCGAGGATGATGCCTTGCCCTCCCTCGCCGGAGAAACGGAGTTCGTACCGTCCCTCACCCCCGGCCCCTCTCCCAAGGGGAGAGGGGAGATTTGGATTTTGGGATTTGGGGTTTGGGATTTTAGTGTCTCCCATTTTTGGCCCTCTCCACAATCTCGGCCCACTGCGCCGCGTATTCGGGCCGTTGTTTCTGCGACAGCACGCCGACGACGAACTTGCCTTCGAGCGCCTCGACCGGCAGGACTTCGATCACCTCTTTGTCCACGCAACACTCGCGGATCCAGTTCACCATCTCCGGCGCTTCGGGGTGCATGTTCTTCCGGCCATAGTTGACGTGGCAATTACTGATCACTTCGACGACCGACATCCCCTTATGCTCCAGCCCAAGTCGAATCATTTCCGTCATGTGCTTGAGATTGGCTACTGTCGAGCGGGCGACGAACGAGGCCCCGGCGGCCTGCGCCATTTCGCAGATGTCGAACTGCGGCTCGAGCGTGCCGAACGGTGCGGTCGGCGCCCAACTCTGCGCGGGAGTGGTCGGCGAGAACTGGCCGCCGGTGAGGCCGTAGGTGAAATTGTTGGCGACGATCAGCGTCAGGTCAATGTTGCGGCGGCAGGCGTGAATGAAGTGGTTGCCGCCAATCGCCATCGAGTCGCCGTCGCCGCTGACGACGATCACGGACTTGTTTGGCCGGGCCATCTTGAGGCCGGTGGCAAACGGCAGGGTGCGCCCGTGCGGCGTGTGCAGGGTGTTGCAGTCGAGGTACGACGACATGCGCCCCGAACAGCCGATGCCGGAGATCACCGCCGCGTCGTCCTTGGCGATGCCCTGCTCGTGCATCGCCCGGACGATGGCCTTCATCAGGTTGCCGAGGCCTCAGCCGGAGCACCACTGGGTGGGCATCTTGTCGTTTCGCAGATAAGACTCGTAGGTGAAAGTCATGGCTCACTGGCTGATGGCAGATGGCAGATAGCCGATGGCGCATAGCAGATCGCCATCAGCCATACGCTATCGGCCATCTGCTATACGCTCATCTGATACACCGCATTCCTCGGCAGAGTCCCATTCTCAAGGTAATCGCGGACGGTGAAGACGATCTCGTCGGGGTCAATCGGTTGGCCGCTGACTTTGTGGACGCCGATAATCGGGATGTGCCGGATACTGCGCTCCACCTCGCGGATCATCTGCCCCATATTCATCTCGACCACGAACAGCGCGCCAGCGCGAGAGACCGCCAGGTGCAAGGCCTTGTCCGGAAACGGCCAAAGCGTAATAGGACGGAACAGACCTGCCCGGACACCGAGAGATCGGAGTTCAGCGATCGCCTCACGCACCGAGCGCGCCGCCGCGCCGTAGGCGAAGATGGCGATCTCGGCGTCGGCGAGGCCGTCCTCTTCCCATTCGAGGATGTCGTCGGCGTTCGCGGACACTTTTAACATCAGCCGGCGCAACTGCGCTTCGGCCAGATCAGGGTCTTCGGTCGGGAAGCCGGTCTCGTCGTGCGTCAGGCCGGTGACGTGGTAGCGATAACCCTCGAAGAAGTTCGCCATCGGCGGGACGAGTTCGCGCCGTACGTCGTAGGGCAGATATTGTTCGGGAGGCACGTCGGGCTTGCGACGATTGACGATGGTCAGGTCAGCCGCGTCGGGAATCTCGACGCGCTCGCTCATGTGGCCCAGCAATTCGTCGGAAAGCAGAATGACGGGCGTACGATACTGCTCGGCGAGATTGAAGGCGCGGACCGTCTGATGATACATCTCGGTCAGGTCGGCGGGGTAGAGGACGATGATCGGGTGATCGCCGTGCGTGCCCCAGCGCGCCTGCATCACATCGCCCTGCGCCGGGAGCGTGGGCAGGCCGGTGGACGGGCCGCCGCGCATCACGTTGACGACGACACACGGCACTTCGGCCATACAGGCGAAACCGAGATTCTCTTGCTTGAGCGAAAAGCCGGGGCCGCTGGTCGCGGTCATCGTCTTCATCCCGCCGAGGCTGGCGCCGATGATCGCGCCCATCGCGGCGATTTCGTCCTCCATCTGCAAAAACACGCCGCCGACCTTCGGCAACTCTTCGGCCAGCACGGCGGCGATCTCCGACGAGGGCGTGATCGGATAGCCCGCAAAGAAGCGGCACCCGGCAGCGATGGCGGCTTCGGCGATGACGGCGTTGCCGGACATGGAGCGGATGTGCGGCATAGTGATTTCTCGTGGAGGGTGGAGGGTGAAGCGTGAAGCGAGTCGCTCCACCCTCCACGCTTCACCCTCCACGCCTCTCCCTCTCCAACAACGTCTTCCAGTCCTCATCCACCCTGTGCTGGATGTGTTCGAGCAAATGCTCGTTGCCTTTTTTGAACAGGTGCGAGAAGCGGCCCTGCCGCTTGAGATACTCCACGACGGGACGTTTGACATTCGGGCGGAAAGTCAGGCGAAACTTCCCGTTCTCGATTTCAAGCAGCGGCCAAATGCAGGTCTCGACGCCGAGACGGGCGAGGATTTGCGACTCGTCTGGCTCCGACTTCCAGCCGAGCGGGCACACTGAGAGAACATTGACGAACGCCGGGCCTTTGGTCTCCAACGCTTTCCTCACTTTGCGCGAGAAGTCCATGTAATAGCCCGGCGAGGCCGTGGCGACATAGGGGATGTTGTGGGCGGCGGCGATGGCCGTGAGGTCTTTGCGCTCCTCCTGCTTGCCCTGAATCATTACACCTGCCGGGCTAGTCGTCGTTGCCGCGCCGAAGGGCGAGGCCGACGAGCGTTGAATGCCGGTGTTCATGTAAGCGCCGTTGTCGTAGCAGATGTAGACGAAGTCGTGGCCGCGTTCGAGCGCGCCGGAGAGCGATTGCAGGCCGATGTCATACGTGCCGCCGTCGCCGCCGAGGGCGAGGAACTTGATCGGCTTGCCCTCTTTTTCGGAGACGGGGAGATCGCCGCGCCGCTTCATGGCTTTGTACGCCGCCTCGACGCCGCTAATCGTCGCCGCCGCGTTCTCGAAGCCGTTGTGAATCCACGGCACGCGCCACGCTGTGTACGGGTAGACGCTGGTGCAGACCTCGACGCACCCGGTCGCGTTCGACACGACGA
>JACQED010000331.1 GCA_016200785.1 Chloroflexota bacterium | reverse complement strand
TGTCAACGCCGTTCGCGTCAGCGGCGGCTTTCGAGTCGAGCAAATCTTGCCGGGCCATCGTCCAGGCGGAGGCAATCGCCGGATCAGAGAAGTCCAGTTCGGCGATCCATTGGTCGGGATAGAAGATCAGATCGAGATCGTTCGAGCGGTATCGGCAGGGCGGGTTGCGCCAACGATAATAGGTGTCGCCGACAAGTTGGTACGTGCGTGAGTTTTCGCTCAGCCATTTGCGAGCACCGAAAAACGCGACGTGGGTTTGCTGTGTGCTGTCGCGAAAGTCGTCGGGGTTGGCGATGCCGGAGGCCTGCCACGCCATGAATTGCGCGTTCTCGGAGAGGTCGTTGGCGTAAACGCCGAACAGCGCGAGGCGCGGCTTGAGCGGCAGGCCGTAAAGATCGAGGATGCGCGCCGTCTTGTGCGTCCCGCCGATCACGCCGAGGTTCGCCACGTCGCGCCCGGTCGCGCGTTCGAGGCCTTCAACCCAGTTGTCCTGCATCTCGACGCCCCAACCCAACACGAACGAATCCCCCACAGCGACGATGTCGGCCGGGCCGTTGATGCCATCGTCGCGAAAACCCACGTCGCCGAAGGTCAAGCCGTGCGTGTCAATGGTGAAGGTGAACTCGGGGCCGCGCAGTGTCTCGTGCCCGTTCGGCTGATAGAGACGCACGGTTTCGGGATACTGCGGCAGGAACACGGAGTACAGCGCGGGGTTGTTAGTGCGATTGATCAGAGGGCGGCGCAGGCCGGTCGCCTCCATCAGCCGTAGTCCGCCTTCGAGCAACAGCATGGCAAAAACACCGCCAAATGCTATTAGCCCCAATCGCCCGGCAAGTCCAATCAACCTTCTCCTCGTATTCACGGCCTCAGCCTGCAAGCAAGGATTCAAGAGTCTGTCAGAGAAATCACCACAAAGACACGAAGGCGCGAAGGGCACACAGTTAAACTTGGTGTCTTGGCCTCTTTGTGGTTAAGGTCTCTCAGACACACAAAGGCCACCGATGTCGGTGGCCTGTATCGCCTCAATCTCGTTCGCTCAGCCGGCCCTGACACTCTGCCAGATTTTGTCCCTCGCCGCCGTCGCTTCCGGGTCGAGTGGCGTGTGCGCCATCAGGCGCGCGAACGGGAGATCGTGCGCCGGAACGGCGATCGGAGAGGCACCGATCATGTAGTTGATGAATTCGTGCGCGGCTTCGGGATTCGAGGCTGAGGCCGGGATGCAGTAGTCATCTTCCCAGACTTCTGAGCCTTCAGCCGGGATCACAAAGCCCATCGGCAAGCCGGCGGCGCGGAGCGCGGCGGCGTCACTGCTCCAGCCCAATGCCAATACGCCTTGCCCGTTGGCAATTTTGGCGGCGCAGTTCGAGTCGATCCCGGCGAGATGCTTCCGCAAGCCGAGCAATTCGGCGCGCGCCGCGTCGAGACTCTCGGGGTGAATGTCGCCCGGAGGATAGCCGAGTTTCCACAGCGCCGCGCCGATCACGTCGGGAGCGGAGTCGATCGCGTACACTCTGCCGGAGTGCTGTGCGGCCATCGTCCAAAAGTCCGCCCACGAGGCCGGCGGCGCGGCGACGACGTCGGTGCGATAGAGGATGCCCGTCGTGCCCCAGGCTTTGGGCGCGGAGAAGGCATCTTCGGGATCGTGCGGCCGATGACCGTCGCGGAATTCAATCGGCAGGCGGGAGAAATTCGAGAGGCGGGAGCGATCGAGCGGCTGGATGAGTCCCTCGTCAACACCCTGCGCGACGGCGTACGCGGTCAGCACGACGACGTCGTATTGCTCACCGGCGCGGAGCGTGGCGAGGATGTCTTCGTTGCTGGCGTGGGCCTTGACCGAGACCGACTGCCCGAGGCGCGATTCGTAGCCGGCTAACAGATCGCTGCCGTCCGCGCCCACCCACTCGCCGACGCGCAGTTCGCCCGTGCCCCAACTCAAAACGCGGGGATGGGCGAGCGCGGCGGTGGCGGCGGTCGCGCCTACAGCAAGTTTCAGAAAACTGCGCCGGGTGAGTGTCGTGCTCACGTCTTGACTCATAATCACTTAACCTCCTGAGACCCATTCGACTGTGCGAATCGAAGTTGACATCTTGACGCAAGTGGAGTATTCTATGAGCGCACCGGGTGGCCTGTCCGAATCTCCGGTAATCAGTCCGGGGTGTAAGCAGGCATATGAGGCGCAAGCCCCCCCCGGTCTTTTTTGTTCATAACACCTCGAGCAACTCCTCTATGGTCACTCGATCGTTCGCTGGTATCTTGCCTTGATGAACCCTCCACGCTAAATCATGCGCCGGGGACTTCTTGCCAATGCGCCCGAAAGTCAGTTCCGCCACGGCCATGGCTTTCCCTAGCGGCCTCAACCGCCACAAGATAGCCCCTTTGATCGCAGCTTCGTAGCCCGGATACTCGAGGTCGATCTCTACACCTTCGACCGAGCCCGGCACCCGGCTTAACAACAACGCCACAGCCGCCGCAAACAGCAATACCAAGGCCCGTTTTCGGGATTTGCCGCGACTGATTAGCCGGCCTAATGCCTTCCGCTTGACCAATGCGGAGATGACTAAAGCGTACGCTTCGCCGTCGGCGAATGCGAGGACCGTATCTCCGGCTTCCTCGATCCGCACGCTTTGATCGACTTGTCCCCGCACGAGGGGACGCATTGTAGACCGGAGGAGTAATCAAGTCAAGCGATGTATAATCGCGCTCGTGCGTGTCTCGCTGATCCTCACCGTGCTCAACGAGGGCGACTCACTGCGCCGCTTACTCGATTCTCTCGCCGCGCAGACCCGGCCCCCGGACGAGATCGTCGTCGCCGACGGCGGATCAACCGATGAGACGATCTCCATTCTGCGAGAATACTCCACCCGCCTGCCAATTCGGATCCTCGCCGCGCCGGACACGAACATCTCGCAAGGCCGCAACGCCGCGATCCGCGAGGCGACCGGCGAGATCATTGCGGTGACCGACGGGGGGGTGAGGGCGGATAAGCGCTGGCTGGAGGAGTTGGTGATGGCGTTTGAGGCGGGGGAACACGATGGCGGGGGCGCCGGGGGGGAAGGAAACACGTCACCCGTCACGCGGCACGCGCCGCACGCTGTCGCGGGATTTTTTGCGGCGGAGGGCGAAACGCCGTTCGAGATCGCAATGGGCGCAACGGTTCTGCCGGAAGCGCAGGACGTGAATCCGAAGGCGTATTTGCCTTCCAGCCGCAGTGTGGCTTTT
>JACQED010000313.1 GCA_016200785.1 Chloroflexota bacterium | reverse complement strand
TTGACGTATAGCGTATCGCCGTGAAAGACCGGGTGGGGATGTTACACAGAGACAAACGCTCCGCCAGCCGCGCGCCGGGTCACGCGAATTTCTACAATTGCTTCCCGGTTCAACGGCCCGTAGATGTGGGGGAAGAGATGAGTGTCCGGGGCGGACGAGGCCGGCGGCATTGGCGCTTCGTACTTGATCTGCGCCGTGACTTTGGACTCGTCTATGACCAGCACCAACATTTCGCCCGGCGTTTCTTTGTAGAAGTTGTTGGCAACGAGGAGCAACACGTCGAGTTCTTTGGTGCAGTGGATGAAGCCGTCTCGCGCGAACTCGCGCGGAAGATAAGGCTCCCCGGCTGGCAGGCTGTGAATCATTCGTGCCCGGTTCTACTTCTTCGCGCCGAACTTCGCCTTGAGCAAATCCGCTAGAGTCGGCTGGCCGATCTCCTGCAATTCGTAGCGCACGCGCTGGCTCGGCTTGTCAATCTTCACCACTCGCCGCAGGTCAATCGGCGTGGCAACGATCACCAAGTCGCACGGAGTGTTGGCGATTGTCTCGCCGAGTTCTCTCTGTTGCGCCTCGCCATAGCCCATCGCCGGCAGAACCGCGCCGGTCGTCGGGTATTTCTTGAACGTTTCGACGATGCTGCCCACGGCGTGGGGGCGCGGGTCGACGATCTCCGCCGCGCCGAAGCGCCGGGCGGCGACGACGCCCGCGCCGTAGGCCATTTCCCCGTGAGTCAGCGTCGGGCCGTCCTCGACGACGAGGACGCGCTTGCCGCGAATCGCGCCGGGATCGTCAACGAAGATCGGCGAAGCGGCCTCGACGATGGTGGCCCCGGGGTTCAGGGCAAAGACGCTCTCGCGCACCGCCGCCACATTCGCGTTGTCGGCTGTGTCCACTTTGTTGATCACGACGACGTCGGCCATGCGCAGGTTGGCCTCGCCGGGGTGATAGGTCCGTTCGTGCCCCGGCCGGTGCGGATCGGCGACGACGAAGTGGAAGTCGCTCTTGAAAAAGGACAGATCGTTGTTGCCGCCGTCCCACAGGATGATGTCGGCCTCCTTCTCGGCCTCCCGCAGGATTCTTTCGTAGTCCACCCCGGCAAAGACGACGATGCCGCGCGCCAAATGCGGCTCGTGCTCCTCGCGCTCTTCGATGGTGCACTCGTACTCGTCGAGGTCGTCGTACTCGCCGAAGCGTTGTACCGCCTGCACGACGAGATTGCCGTACGGCATAGGGTGGCGGACGGCGGCAACTTTGTAGCCCAGCCCGCGCAGAGCGTCGGCGACGCGGCGAGTGGTCTGGCTTTTTCCACTGCCCGTCCGCACCGCGCAGATGCTGACGACGGGTTTCGTCGAGGCGATTTGCGTGGCCCTGGGGCCCATCAGTCGAAAGTCCGCGCCCAGAGCGAGAACTTGCGAGGCGATGTGCATGACTTGCTCGTGGGACACATCGCTGTAGGCGAAGATGACTTGATCCACTTCCAACTCGCGGATGAGTTGCGGCAGTTCGGCTTCCGCGTAGATGCGGATGCCGACGGGGTAGCGCGGCCCGGCGAGTTCGGGCGGATACAGCCGACCCTCGATGTTGGGGATCTGCGTCGCCGTGAAGGCGACCACGACGTAAGAGTCGTTGTCGCGAAAGTAGGTGTTGAAGTTGTGAAAGTCGCGCCCGGCGGCGCCCATGATCAATATCCGTGAAGGTTTCATTCTGGCTTTCTCCTCCGCTCGCGTCCGCGCTGGGCGATGAACGCGAGGAGGATGCTCAAGAAGTACAGGCCGATCATCGGCAGCATCACCAATCCCATGTTGACCGGGTCCACCGTCGGCGTGACGGCGGCGGCCAGGATCGCAATGCCGACGATCGCGAAGCGCCAGTATTGCGCCAGTGCGCGCGCCTTGACGAGGCCGGCGGCGGCCAGCGCGTAGATCACCAGCGGCATTTGGAAGGACAAGCCGATCCAAAACAGCAGCGAGGTGACGAACTTGAAGTAGTTGTCGGGCCGGGGGATGGTGTGAATGCCGCCGAACTGAACCAGGAAGGGGATGGCGGCTGGCAACATGATGTAATAAGTGAAAGTCAATCCCAGGCCAAACAACAAGGTCGCGAAGGGAATGATGAAAAGAAGCATCCGCCGCTCACTGCGTCTGAGGCCGGGCGAGATGAACTGGTAAATCTGGTAGAGGATCGCGGGCATCGCCAGCGTCACGCCGGCCAACAGCGACACGCGCATATACACCGCGATTGGCTCAGTCACCTCGATCGCCTGCAATACGCCCAAACCGCCAATCGGCTCTGCCAGGAACTCGAGCAACTGCCGCGCGAAAAGGAAACTCAGCGCGGTCGAAATTGCCAGCGAGATCAACGCCCACAGGATGCGGACACGCAGTTCTTCAAGGTGCGGCAAAAGATCGGCCGGGTTCCGTAACGTGTGGGCCAGCGCGTCGGTCATTGACACTTCTTCGGGATCGGGCGGGTTGAAGAAGGCGATGAGACGAGCCGCAAGCGCGCGGATGGGCCAGGTCAGCCACACCACAAAGCGCCAGAGGAGTCGAAGCAATATTCGGATGGGCCAGGTGAGCCAGTAGAGGAGGCGGCGCATGAAAGGGGAAGGGGTTGGGGATTAGGAGTTCGGGGTGGGTGGTGTGCTGACCGAAGCGTCGGCGGGATCCGCTGGTGCGGCCGCTGTGGTGGAAGCCGCGTCGCCGCTCCCCTGCTCAACGGTTGAAATTGACGGCGACATTGGAGCGCCGGTCTTTTTGCCATCCGGCGTCCAGGCCGCCATCGGATTGGCGGCGGTCACGGTCTCCTTCACTTCTTGAGCGGTGCGCTGTATCTCCTCCAGTTCCGCCTCGCGCGCCAGGCGGTTGGGCAAGGCCCGCAGTTGCTGAGAAACTTCGGTGAACGCTTTCCAGCCTTCCGACTTGTACATCGCGTTCAAGCCGCGGCCGAGCGAGCGCGCTGTTTTCTGAATGTCGCGCTGGCCGACGACCACGATGATAATGACGATGATAAATAAGAATTCGGCCGGGCCGATACCGAGGAATTCCATCTGTGTCAAGAGAGACGGGAGATCAGAGATTGGTAATTGGGGTTGGGGGCTTGGAGTTTGGGGTTTGGGATTTTTCTATTCCCGAGGGCGATTGGACCAAGGCATTCGCTTTCTTCTTTGCGAAGTACCGGGCGAGTTCAGACTCTTTCGCCGCCAGCACACCGAGTACGCCGTTCACGAAACGCGGCGCGCTGTCCGAGCCGAAGAGTTTCGCCAGTTCGACCGCCTCGTTGATGGCAACCTTGGTCGGCGTTCCGCCGTCTACCACGAATTCCCAGATCGCCATTCGCAAAATATTGCGGTCGATGACAGCCATTTGATCCAGCGGCCACTCGGGCGCGTGCCGATGGATCAGGCCGTCGAGATCGGTCGTATGTTCCAGCACGCCCACCACCAGCCGTCGGGTGAAGGCCTCCAGCTCGGCGTTCAGCGGTTGCTCCTCCAACCGCGCCGCGAGAACCTCGTCGGGCGGATGGGACGCGCAATCAATTTCGTAAAGTGCTTGCAGTGCCAGACTGCGAGCCTTGCGGCGGGCTTTCATCAGTGTCAGTCGTCAGTCGTCAGATGTCAGTCAAGCCCCCTCCGGCCAGTCGCCAGTCAGACTGACGTCTGATGTCTGACGACTGAAGACTCAATCGGGCGTTTCTCCATAGGCCACATCGTCTATAGTCACATTGACGGCCAGCACTTCCATGCCGACCATATGTTGGATCACGCGGGCGACTTCGGCCTGCACGTTGCGGCTGATCTCGCGCACGTTCATCTCGGCTTTGACGACGATGTGCAGATTGGCGGTCACACAGTTGTTCTCGACCTCGATCTGCACCCCGTCGGCGGCGCCGCGCTTCAGCAGGCGGTTCACGCCGCCCGGCACACTGCCCATGTGTGCCACCCCCGGCACACTCAGCGCGGCCAGTTTGGCGATCGTGATCAGCACGTCGGGAGCGATGGTGGTTTTGCCTTGGCGGGATGTCTCTTGTGTCATGTGTCGTGTGTCGCGTGCCACGTTCGCCCGCTGGCCTCTACCGCCCAAGCCTGCGCCAGGCAATGCGCGATAGGCCATCGGCGATGTTACTGCATCACCATTCCGCCGTCCACCGACAACACTTGGCCGGTGATAAACGCCGCCTCGTCGGAGGCGAGAAAGGCGACGGCGTAGGCGACTTCCTCGACCGTGCCCCATCGGCCCAGCGGCGTGGCCTTGATCGCCGCCTGCCGCAAATCCTCGGGCAGGTCTTTCGTCAGGTCGGTGGGGATGAAACCGGGAGCGACGGCGTTCACGGTGATGTTGCGCGCGCCGACTTCTTTCGCAAGCGACTTGGTCAGGCCGATTAGGCCGGCTTTGCTGGAGGCATAGTTCGTCTGTCCCGCATTGCCCGCCAACCCGGCCACTGACGTCATGTTGACGATTCGACCATAGCGCCTACGCATCATGGCTTTGACCGCCGCCTTCGAGCAGTTGAACGCGCTCTTGAGATTGGTCCGGATCACGTTGTCCCAGTCTTCTTCGGGCATCATCATGATCACCATGTCGCGCGTCGTCCCGGCGTTGTTCACCAGAATATCAATCTGGCCGTGGGCCACAGTCGCGGCCTTGATCAACGCCTCGGCCTGTTTGAAGTCCGACACGTCGGCCTGGATCGCTTTGGCCTCGCCGCCGGAGGCCGCAATCTCCGCGACGACCGCGTTCGCCGCATCGGCATTCTTATTGAAATTCACCACGACGCGCGCGCCCCGCTTTGCCAATTCGACCGCAACCGCGCGCCCGATGCCGCGCGACGCGCCGGTCACGACGGCGGCTTTGCCTTGAAGACTCGAACTCATGCGCTCTCCCTGTTTATTGGATTTCGCGTCGGCATTATACCGCAGATTGGCAGTACAGCCTCGGCGCCCATGATCCTTTGGATTCTTTTCATTGGTAATTCTCTCACCACTCCGTCAACTTCCATATCTCCGGCTGCATGTTTCCGGCCTCGACTCCGATTTCGGCGAAGATTGCGACAGCCTGTTTGAGGTGAGACATCGCCGCCGCGGATCGGCCGGCGGCGTGCAGAAGGTCGGCGAGGTTGTTGTGAAGCGCCGCCTGGCGATGGCGATCGCCCTGCGAGACGCACACAGCCAGCGCGGATTCGGTCAACTCCAGCGCGCGCTTGATGTCGCCGCTGGCACGCTGGGCCAGCGCCAAATTGTTGAGCGCGGCGACGCGCGCTCCGGCATCGTCGAGGGTTTCCGCGAGAGCCAGGCTGTGTTCCAGATGGTCACGCGCTGAATCCAGATTGTTCTGGCTGGTTGCGAGAATGCCGAGGAGGTTGTGGGCTTGCGCCAGCGCGCGCGCCTCGCCGGCGGCTTCGGCCAACTCCAGCGCGCGGCGCGCAAGTTCCTGCGCCCGATCGGTTTGGCCTCGACGGTGCGCGGTCAGACTCCAATCGGCGTGCAAGCGGGCGCGTTCACCCGGCGGGCCGATCTCGCCCGTCGCCGCCAACGCCGCCTGAAAATGAGTCTCGGCGGATTCCCACTCGCCGCGCCGGTGATAGACACTGCCCAACTTGCGCTCGAGTCGCGCCAGCGCGCCGGGATCGCAGAGCGCGGCGGCGGTTTCGTAGGCGGCCACTGCCCCGACGTATTCGCCCGACAGCGTTTGCAGATCGCCGATGGCCTCGTGCAGGGCGGCGGGTTCGGGATGCCCTAACGCCAACGCCAGGCGGAAGTGGGCCAGGGCGTCGGCGTTCGCATACAGCGCGCGCGATTGATCGCCGGCCAGTTTGAAATAGTCGGCGGCTTCCGGCGCTTGACCGGCCAGATGGTAATGGTGCGCGATCTGGGCGGCCGAGGAGGAGCGCGAGTCCAGGCGGGCGCGCAGTCCACCCCGGCTGCGCGCGACGAGCGTCTCTGCGACTCTCCGATGCAGGAGCCGCCGCCGGGCGAGGCTTGTCTCTTCGTAAATGAGGCTGCGGAGTTTATCGTGGCTGAAGTCGTAGGCCGGCCC
>JACQED010000312.1 GCA_016200785.1 Chloroflexota bacterium | reverse complement strand
TGGCGGCGGACTGAACGGCTACGATTTTTCGGACACGGATTCACGCGGATGAGCCGAATCCGTGAAATCCGTGTTCTTCCGTGTCCCATCCTTCGGTTGCGGCTGGAAGCCGCGCTATGATTCGGGCGACAGTTGAACCGCCGACCGTGCCCGCAGGGCAACCGCGGGCGAACACAACGCGCGAACGCGCTCTAGAATGGGAACTCGTCTTCCCCTTCCGGGATCGCGGCCTGAGCAGATTCGCCGCTCGGCGCGCGCCGGTCGCCGAGTATGATCATGCCGCTGGCGACCAGCTCGGTGCGCGAATGCTTCTTGCCCTCTTGGTCATCCCATTTGCGGGTTTGCAAGCGCCCTTCGATGTAGACCGGCTGGCCTTTGCTCAGATATTGCTTGCAGGTCTCGGCCAGGCCGTCCCAGGCCACCACGTTGAACCACTCGGTGTCCTCGTGCCTTTCGCCGTCGGGCGTCTTCCACGTGCGGTTGACCGCCACGCTGAACGAGGTCACCGGTTTGCCGTTGGGCGTGTAGCGCATCTCCGGGTCCTGACCCAGATTGCCGATGATCATCACACGGTTCAAGCCTCGCATGTTGTCCTCCTCGCCGCACTTGTGCGAACCACCAAGACACGCAGACACTAAGAAAAACAGCCCTGGTGTCCTGGTGCCTTCGTGGTTTCTTTCTAGCCCTCGACTGTCGTAATCAAAAAGCGCATGACCGGCTCGGCGAAGCGCAAGTTGCGTTCCAACTCGCCGGTGAAACTGGCGGGCATCTGCGCCGGGATGAACGCGTATTGCCCTTCGCGCTGTTTGCGGATGGGATACGCCAGCCGGCGACGGCCCCAGCGATCGACGTCGCCGACGGCGCCGCCGGCCGCGGTGATCCAGCCTTTGATTTTTTCAATCAAAGCCGTGAACGCTTCGTCGTCGAGCTCGGGATGCGCGATAAACGCGATCTCATAGTTGCGCATGTAGAAAGCCTCCTTTCCTCGGGATTTGCCCCCGGTCAGTTTCGGAAGATCGAATCAGCCGGGAGCGGAAAGCACGCGGGGGCGTCAAACAGTATGGGCAGGCACAAGACCTGCCCCCACGACCCGCGGCGCAACGGGCGCGATGGTAACATAGAGGCGGGGATTTGTAAAGGTTATTTCCCGTTCGCCGGTATCGCCATGTAGAACGTGCTGCCCCGGCCCAGGCGGCTCTCGACCCACACGCGGCCGCCGTGGCGCTCGGCGACGGACTTGACGATCGCCAGCCCGAGGCCGCTGCCCTTGATGTGCATGGTGTCGCGCTGTTTGACGCGATAGAATTTCTCGAACAGCCGCACCTGATCGGCCTGAGCGATGCCCACGCCGGTGTCGCTCACCGCGAGGATCAGGTTTTCGTCGCGCAGTTCGCCGACCACCTTCACACTGCCGCCCTGCGGCGTGTACTTGATGGCGTTGTCAACCAGATTGGCGAGGGCCTGCCGCAGAAGCGTCGGGTCGCCCGAAATGCTCGGCAGATTGCGCGGCAGTTCGACGTTGAGCGCGAGTTGTTTGTTCACCGCGTGCCCCCGCAGAGGCTCAACGGCTGTTTTGATCAATTCGTCGATGCGGCACGCCTCACGCACCAGCCCGACCCCGGCCTCGATACGGTTGAGGTCGAGCAGATTGTCGATCAGCCCCGTCATCTGTTCGATGCCGACGATGATCTTGTCAGCGAAATCCTTCTGTTTTACGTTGAGCGTGCCGACCATCGGCAACATCGTGGCGTAACCCCGCATGAAGGTGAGCGGCGCGCGCAGATCGTGACTCACGGTGGCGACAAACTCGGTCTTGAGTTGCTCGAGTTCTTTGAAGTGGGTGACGTCGCGCAGGACGGCCACGCGCCCCAGCGCCGCGCCCTCCCCGCCGACGATCGTCGAGGCCGAGGCGTACAGCGTGCGGCCATCGGGCAAAGGCACTTCGCGCCTCTCGGGCGAGCCGGGTGCGCCGAGCAGAACTTCGGTCAACTCCGGCCGGTCAATGACCTCCTGCAGCGGCCGGCCGGTCGCCGGCCGGCTCATGAGTCCAAACGCCGCCTCGGCCGCCGGGTTGAGCAACAGAATCCGCCCGAGGCGATCGGTGACGATCACCGCGTCCGGCGTGGAGGCCAGGATCGCGGACAGTCTCTGTCGGCGGCCTTCGGCGGCTTCAAACAACTTGGTGTTCGCCACCGCTACCGCCGCCTGGCCGGCCAGCGTGGTGAGAAAGTTGACTTCGGACTCGGAGAAGATGTGCGGCTTGTCGTAGCCCAGCCACATCGCGCCGTAGAAAGTGGCTTCGTGCCGCAGTGGCAGGGCGATGAGGGCCTGAATGCGCCCGGCAACAGTCCCCACGTCGAGGACGGTGCGGGCGCGCGCCACGTTTTCAATCGTCACGGCGCCCTCGTCGCGAGTGATTATCAGGATGTCGCGATCGAGCGGGGCCATCAGCGGCGCGGTGGGGCCGAGCGCGAAGACCGTCGGCGCATTCGATGGGCCTTCGCCGTAATCCGGCGGGATGAGCAGGCGCACGCCGCCTGCGCCCGTCGCCGTCAGCGCGCCCTGCAGGATCGGAGGCAGGGCGTCGTCGAGGTTCAAGTTCTCGGCCACACTGCGCGAGACTCCCAGCAGGAGGCCCAGTTCCTCAATCCGCGCCTTCAGCCGTTCGCGCATCTGCTCGAGGGCCAGGCCCAACCGCCCCACCTCGTCTTCGCCCGAAACGTCCACGGGGCGATCGAGTTCACCCTCGGCGATGCGCGCCGAGGCCCGCGACAGACTCTCCAGCGGGTGAGTCAACCGGTTGGCGAGGAACGAGATGAGGATCAGCCCAATCGCGCCGATGAGCACGAGGATGAGCAAAATTTGCGTGGAGATTTGCGTGGCGAGCGAGAGGACGACCTGATACGGAACGGTGATCACCACCGACCACGGATGTCCGGCGACGGGGAGGTAAAACACGAGGCGGCGCGTCCCGTCGCTGGCTCGATCCTCATAAGCCAGCGCGTTCGGAACCGACGAGGTCAGAATGCTGCCGGATGTTTCAGGGCGCCACTCTTGCATTAGCTGTGACCGATCCGGGTGGTAAATAATCCTGCCCCGTTCGTCCACGATGAAGCCCTGCCCCGCGCCGACGAGCAGGCCTTGCAGGCTGTTGGTCACCGGTTGCATGAGGGGGTTGCTGATGAGGTCGGCGCGGCCAAGCAGAACGCCCTTCACGTTGCCCTGCTCGCCGACCGGCGCGATGAACGACAGTTGGATCGGATCGTTGGGGTTATCGGGATACACCGTGGTCTGTTGAGGCACGCCTTGCAGAGCCAGTTCCATAAACTGCTGCTCGTCGGGCGACAGGCCGATGGCGGTCACGTCCGCCACCGGATAACTCGCGACGGGCGTGAGATTGGCGTCGAAGAAGACAAGTTGCCGGAAGTACGGAATCGAGCGCAGGTTCTGTTCCAATCGCGCCTGGCGAGTTGCGGGATCGAGCAGGCGTTCGTCGTGGGCCACGTCGCGGATCAAGCCGCGCCCGGTTTGAACAAAGAAGGGGATGCCGGTTGCCGCGTTCTGCGCGTCGCGGCCCATCTGATCGACGATGACGCGCGTGGCAACATTGATGGCGATGCGTGTGTCGGCCCAGAAGAGGACGGCGATCCCGACGACGGTCAACGGGATCAGGGTGAAGAGCAATTGGCGATTGAGACTGCGGGCGTAGGGCGGCGGCTGAACGCCGTCTCGCGGAGGCCAGGCCTGCGGCGCCGCCACCAGCGCCACTTCGCCGAGGACGCCGCCGATCGCCGCCTCGCCGATCAGCGCCGGGGCCAAGGCCGTCCACAACGCCGTCACGTAATCCAGTCCGGCCAGTCCGCCGACAGGGCTGTAGGCCCATAGTCCGAGAAACGTGACGGGCCATATCAGCCCGGCGGACAATGTAGCGGCGAGGATCGGATGTCGCAACCAGGCAGCGGGCCGGCCGCGATAAGACTGTCGGAGGAAGGCCGCGGTCAGCGCGGCGAGGAATGCCGTTTCGAAGGGCGTGAGCAGGCTGAAGGTGTCGAGCAGTCCGCGCGTGAGGCCGGCCGCAAACCCGACGACGAGGGCCGGCCCGACTCCCAGCAGGCCTCCGGCGAGGACGATAGGCACCGCGCCCAACAGCGCCAGTCCCGCTCCGTGCGGTTCCTGCGGCAGGCCGGGAGGCGGGAGCAGAACATCGCCGGGGAGGCGCAACAGCACAAGTTCAAAGGCGGGCGCGAGCACGAGCAATAGGACAAAGAGGCCCCAGCGCCACCCATTCAACTTGAGCCACTCGCGATAGGTGAGCGCGAGGATGGCAAGCGCGGCAAAGACGTAGAGGAGGAGAAGGGCGTATCCGCCAATGCGGCCTTGAGGAAAGAAGCCCAGGTAGGGCGGCCCGCCGAGGAGTTGGACTGACATTAGACGTGGATTATACTTCCGGCGCGGGAGGATGCAAAATGCGCCTCACCCCGGTTGTCCCGCATTCTCCTCCTCTGTGCTAGAATCTCACCGCGTGGGCGCAAGCGCCGGGCCAAGTGTCGGCGCGGGCGGCGTCGAAGCCCCGGTGGTCTGAGTCACCTCGGGTGTGGCAGTGGCAGTAGTCGTCGCCGTCGCCGTGCCCGGAGAAGCGAACGTCGGCGTGGGCTGTTCCTGCGGCGTCGGGAGCAGGGCAAAGATCGCGCTGAGGGCGAGACTGGTGACGACGATCAGGCTGAGGATGTAGAGGCCGCGGTTCGGCTTCGGAGCACGGCGCTGGGATGAACGTTTTGTTCTCACGCGTTGTATTATAACTGCAACGGATTTGAGAAACCAACGCATTCTCTGTCTTGCCGTTTGACAGACATCGTACTTTCACTATACTCAGAGTCGCGCTGGCGACAACATATGCCAGACGCTCAACTTGCCTGGCGGCTCGACCGTCTCGCGTCAAAGTCGTAACGAAGTATCCCGGCACGGTGAGGAGGAGGTGATTCGCACAGCATAATCCCCGAGCACCACTCAATCCCGACCGAGCAAGTCAATTCTCATCTGGAGGAGTGCAAAACCATGAAACGCCCACAACGTTACTTTCTTCTAGCTTGCGCGCTGACAGTAATCAGCCTGCTGATCGCGGCCTGCGGCGGGGCCGCCACCACGGCCGCGCCGACCGAAGCGCCCGCCCCTACGCAGGCGCCCGCCCCGACGCAGGCGCCCCCCCCGACCGCACTGCCCCCCACCGAGGCCCCAACCGAAGTTCCCTACACGGGCCTGAAAGTGGAAGCCCCAGATTGCTCTTACGGCGGCGAGTTCAAATCCATCGAAGCTGTGGATCAATACACCGTGAAGTTCTCGCTGTGCTTCCCTGACCCGGCTTTTCTCCCCAAAGTGGCTTTTGCGGCGTTTGCGATCCAGGACAAAGACTACCTGGATGCGAACGGCGGCGACTCGGCCAAGATGGCCGAGAAACCCCACGGCACCGGCCCATACGTGGTGAAGGAATGGGTGCGCGGCGACCACATTACCTTCGAGCCCAACCCCAACTACTGGGGTACGGCGCCCACCATCAAGACTCTGATCTTCCGCTGGTCAACCGAAGCCGCTCAACGCCTGCTTGAATTGCAGTCCGGCACCGTGGACGGCATCTTTAATCCGTCTGCCGAAGACTACGCGACCGTCCAGGGTGACTCCAATCTGAAGTTGGTTCCATTTGAAACCGGCAACGTGTTCTACCTCGGCTTGAACAACGCCAAGCCGCCGTTCGACAACGAGAAGGTGCGCCAGGCCGTGGCGATGGCCATTGACAAGAAGCGCATCGTGGACAACTTCTATCCGGCGGGCTCCACCGTCGCCGAGCAGTTCGTGCCCGAAAACTTCAGTCCCGGGTACAGCACCGCAGGCGACGGCGCGAAGTGGTACACCTACGACCCTGCAGCCGCCAAGGCCCTGTTGGCCGAGGCCGGGTTCCCCAATGGCTTCGACGTCACTCTGTCGTATCGGGATGTCGTGCGCGTCTACCTGCCGCACGTCGGCCAGGTGGCGCAAGACATTCAGGACCAACTGAAAGCAGTCGGCATCAGAGTCAAGATCAACAAAATGGAATCCGGCCCGTTCTTGCAGTCCGTGGCCGCAGGGGAGCAGTCCATGTTCATGCTCGGCTGGGGCATGGACTACCCCGATTCCACCAACTTCTACGACTTTCACTTCACCGGCGCGTCCAAGAACTTCGGCGCGCCTTACGATGATCTGGTCAAAGAGATCCGCGCCGCGGCGCAGTTGGGCGACCCGGCGGAGCGCCAGAAGCACTACGACCTTGTCAACGCCCTGGTCAAGCAGCACGTGCCGATGGTGCCGATTGCGCACGGCACGACCGCCGATGCCTTCAAGGCCAGCGTGGGGAACGTCGTCATCGGCCCGCTCAACGAGAACTTCCAGCAGATGACCACCGATTCCGGCCAGCTGGTCTGGGAGCAGAGCGCCGAACCGATCAGCCTGTGGTGCGGCGACGAGACCGACGGCGAGACCTTGCGCGGTTGCTTGCAGGTCTACGATTCGCTGCTCGCCTTCGAGTTCGGCGGCACCAAGACTGTGCCGGCGCTGGCGGAGAAATGGGATGTCAATTCCGATGCAACGGAGTGGACCTTCCACCTGCGCCAGGGCGTGAAGTTCAGCAACGGCGCTGACCTGGACGCGAACGACGTGGTGGCGACCTACCTCGCGCAGTGGGACGCGAAGGATCCCAACCACAAGGGGAATACCGGCGTCTTTGAGTACTTCTCTGGCTTCTTCAGCAAGTTCCTCAATGCGCCTAAGTAGTCACCGTAAGTCCCTTGAACCGTCCGTCCAAGTTGTGGCTTGACGGATGAACACTGAGACCCCGAAGCTCGAGTCGTAGACCTTCGGGGTCTCATCCTGCCGCTCCTCTCTTACTCTGCCTGATGAGCCAATTCCTTCTTCGCCGCCTGCTCCTGCTCGTGCCGGTGCTCCTGGGCATCCTGTTCATCACTTTTGCCATCGCCCGCCTGATCCCGGGCGACCCGTGTTACGTGGCCCTCGGCGAACGCGCCACCCAGCAGCAGTGCAACGAGTTCCGGGAGCGGTTTGGGTTGAACGACTCTATTTCCGTTCAGTTCATCCGCTACCTCGGCAACATTCTCCATGGGAACTTCGGCCAGTCCATCAAAGACAGCCGGCCGGTGACGAACATCGTGCTGGAGCGCCTGCCGATGACGCTGGAGGTGACTATCGGCGCGATGCTGTTTTCCACGACCCTCGGGATTGTGCTGGGTATCATTTCCGCCGTCCGACACAACTCGGCGGCGGATGTGGCGACCATGATCGGCGCTAACGTCGGCGTCTCCATGCCGGTCTTCTGGCTCGGGCTGATGCTGGCCTACGTCTTCGCCCTCACGCTCAAAGGCACGCCGTTGTGGATTCCGCCCTCGGGCCGTCTGTCGTCCGGCATCACGATCCCGCCGCTGGCCGAAACCTACCATCTGCAAAATCTGAGCGGCCCCTTGCAGGCGCTGGTCACTCTCGCCTCGAACACCGTCACGTTAAACGCTCTCATCACCGGCAACGGCAAGGTGCTGCGTGACGCGCTGTGGCATCTTATTCTGCCGTGCGTGGCGGTGGGCACCATTCCGCTTTCGATTATCGCGCGCATGACGCGCTCTAGTTTGCTGGAAGTGCTCGGGCAGGACTACATCCGCACGGCGCGCGCCAAGGGCTTGCGGGAATATGTGGTGATCTTCAAGCACGCCATGCGGAATGCGATGTTGCCGGTCGCCACCGTCATCGGCCTGTCGTTCGGCGGCCTGATGAGCGGGGCGGTGCTCACCGAGACCGTGTTCGCGCTGCCCGGCGTGGGCACTCAGCTGGTCAGCGCCATCCTGTCGCGCGACTATCCCGTGGTGCAGGCGTTCACCGTGGTAATCGCTCTCATGTTCGTCCTCGTCAATTTGATTGTAGACTTCTCCTACGCCTTTCTCGACCCGCGCATCCGATTGCAGTAGCCCCGCCGCTCGATGTCTATCGCCACTATCAAATCCCTGCCCCTCGACCAACTTTCGGCCCAGGCGGCCCGCACGCCATTGCAGAACACGCTGCGCCGCCTGCTCCGCCACCGCTCGGCGCAGGCGGGCCTGGCCATCCTCGGCTTCCTGATCTTCGTCGCCGTGTTCGCGCCAGTGCTGGCCCCGTACGATCCGGTCAGAGTGCTCAAGGACGTCAAGCGCCGTTCACCTCCGTGCATTCATCTCCTCGGCTGCCCGGCCGATAAGCCGGAGCACTTCTTCGGCATTGACGGCAACAGCCGTGATATGCTGTCACGCATCATTTTCGGTTCGCAACTGTCGCTGGAGATCGGTATCGCCACCGTTACCTTCGCCATCATCACCGGCGCGGCGCTGGGCGCGGTCGCGGGCTATGCCGGGGGCTGGGTTGACAACGTCATTATGCGGCTGATGGATGTCTTGCTCGCCTTTCCGAGCTTGCTGTTGTCCATCGCCATCGTCGCCGTGCTCGGCCCGGGCCTGATCAACGCGCTGCTCGCCATCGCCTTCGTTTCGATTCCGGTCTATGCGCGCATCC
>JACQED010000311.1 GCA_016200785.1 Chloroflexota bacterium | reverse complement strand
ATGCACGTCATCACACGCACCGCGGGAAAGACGCAAATCCCAAATCCCGAATCCCAAACCCCAAATCCAAACGTGCATCGCGTCATCTCTCACTGGAATTGGCCCTCGCTATTGCAGGTAAGACGACTGGCGCGTGAACTTGAACTCGACGTGATCGATATTCAATATCAGGCCGCCGCCTACGGCATGACGCCGCCGATTCATTTTCTTCCAAGAGTCACCGGCGTCACCAGCCTCGTCACGTTTCACGATTTGCGCGTCCCGTATCTTTTTCCAAAGGCCGGCCGGCTTCGCCGGCGGGCGGTGCTTGGGCTGGCGCGGGGCGCGGATGGGGCGATCGTCACCAATCCCGAAGACGAAGCGACGCTGATGCGCGCTGGCGGCGTCCGGCGTATCGCGCGTGTTCCCATCGGCAGTAACATCGCGCCCGAACTGCCGGCGGACTACTCCCGCGAAGAGTGGCGGCGGCGCCTCGGCTTCGCGCCGGACGATTTTCTTATCGGCTACTTCGGCTTTCTCAACGCGAGCAAAGGCGGGGAAATATTGATCGGCGCGCTGGCGAAGTTGGCGGCGGAGGGCCGACCGGCGCATCTGTTGCTCATTGGTGGGAGAACAGGCACGAGCGATCCGACCAACGCCGATTACGGCGATCAAGTTGACGCGCTGGCGCGCGATCTGGGCGTCGAGTTAATCACCCATCGCACCGGCTTCGTCACGCCGCCCGAAGTGTCGGCGCATCTGACGGCGTGTGATGCGGTCGTCCTCCCGTACCGCGATGGCGTCTCGTTTCGGCGCGGATCGTTCATGGCCGCGCTGGCGCACGGTTGCGCGATCGTCTCGACCGCGCCGGCCGTCCCGCTGTCCGAGCTGCGCGACAGCGAGAACATTCGCCTCGTCCCGCCCGACGACCCGGTCGCTTGCGCGGCGGCCATCGCCGAACTGAGGGCTTCGCCTGAGTTGCGCCGCCGCCTGTCGCAAGGCGCGCGGAGTTTGGCGATGGAGTTTACGTGGGATAAGATTGCGGCGAGGACAGTGGATGTGTTTCGGGCTGTGTGCCGTGCTAACCGAGGCGAGAGACGCTAGGTTTCAAACAGGCTTCCTACCGCCATTGTCAACTCAGGCAACACTTGCGAGCGAGCAGTTTCCTGCGGCCCGAACTGCCCCAATAACGCGTATTCGCCGGCTGAAAGGACGTACACCTCCAACGACCGGGTGCCGAGATCGATCAGCCAGTATTCGCGCACCCCGGCCCTTTCGTAAGCGCCGAACTTCACGTAGCGGTCAAGGCGCACGCTGGAGGGTGAGATGATTTCGACCACGAGATCGGGCGCGCCCTCGAAGAACTTCGGCGGCTCGTTCGGGCAGTGCTCCGGGGCTATGTAGAGCAAATCCGGCAAAACCGGTTTGGCATGGCCCGGCAGATGAACCTCAAACGGCGCCGGGATCACAGCCTCGCCCCGGCCGAGTCCGGTGAGCAAGTTTTCGACATGAGCGCCGAGGCGCATCACTATGCGCTGATGTAGCCAGTCAGGAGCGTTGGTCACGTATAGCACTCCGTCAATGATCTCGTAGCGCCTGCCGTCGTCGGGGAGTCGGAGATAGTCCTCGTAAGTCCACTGGCCTTGCGGCGGCCACGGGGGATCGGAGGGAGGTAGCCGGGGGTCGTGGGTCGGGATTTCGAACAGCATTTGAGTGCCTTGGGGACGATGAATAGTGTAGCATCGGTTCGTGAGAAATGTCAACCATTCAGAACAATCGAGCCGGCGGCGGCCTGTCAATGGTGACAGGCTGGAGCAAATGGAGGCCGAGAGCGGCGCGAGGCGTTCTCCTCGCCGCCGCATTCTACACCTGCGCGACTTTCCTCTTCACCTATCCCATCCCCGTCCTCGCCGACCGCGCGGTGGACAACTACGGCGATCCATTGTTCAACACGTGGACTCTCGCGTGGGACTGGCACGCGCTGACGACGCGCCCGCGCGATCTGTTCAATGCCAATATCCTTTACCCGAATCCGAACACGCTGGCCTATTCGGAGAATCAGGTCGTCACGGCGCTCATCGCCGGGCCGATCGACGCGCTGACCGGCAACCCGATTCTCGCGCTCAACTTTGTGGTGTTGCTCTCGTTTCCGTTGACGGCGCTGGCCGCGTATGCGCTGGTCTGGCATCTCACCGGTTCTCGGAGCGGCGCGCTGATCGGCGGCTTCATCTTCGGATTCGCGCATTACCGCCTCGGGCAACTGAGCCACGTTCAACTCCTCACGTCCTTCTGGCTTCCGCTGACACTGCTCTGGCTTCACCGTTTCGTCGAACGGCCCAATCTGCGAGACGCGGCGCTGATCGGCCTCGCTATTGGCCTGCAATGGTGGACGACGATCTACTATGCTTTCTATCTCGTCTTCGCCGTTACGTTGTTCGCAGTCTGGGCGCTCGCGACTCGCGCGGTAAAAGTGACGCGCACCGTGGCCCTCGGCGGAGTCGTCGCCGCCTCGATTGCGGCGGTCATCATCACGCCCGCCATCAAGCCTTATCTCGACATCCGCGCCACCGTCGGCGTGCGGGCGCTGACGGATCAAGAGGGCGCGACCGTCGCCGACTATCTCCGCCCTCAGCCTCAAAGCCTGATGGGGCGCGCGCTCGGCCTCGCGGGAAAAAAGTGGGAACACACATTGTTCCCCGGCATCGTGGCGCTCGGGCTTGCGGGGATAGGCGCGTTTCGTGGAAATGCGTCGCGTGTGGATGCCACGCGTGGACGGTGGTGGTTGTGGTATTACGCCCTTCTCGGCCTCCTCGCCGTCGTGCTCTCCTTCGGTCCGACACTCCTGCTCACACGCGAAGCGCCGCCACTGGTCGAGGGGATGCCGTATGCGTGGCTGTATCGCGCTGTTCCGCCGCTCGCGGCTCTGCGCGTCCCGGCGCGGATGGTTGTCCTGCTCATGCTGGCGGTGGCGGTGCTGGCGGGAAGGGGCATCGGGGTAGGGGGTCGAGACTTCCAGCGGATGATTGGAACGGAAAAACGGATGGGCCGCTCACATCTGCTTTTCCGCTTTGTATCCGCTGGATGTTTGTCGATCGGAATCGCCGGCGCGCTCGTGCTCGAATACCTTTCGTTTCCGGCGCCACACTTCGATGTGCCGACCGGAGCCGCCGTCCCGCCGGTCTACCGCTGGCTGGCAACGCAAGAGTTCGACGGCGCGATCTTCGAACTGCCGACCGCTCGAACGTCCAACATCACTGACGACCAGGCCTCCATTGCGCTGATGGCCCGCCAACAGTATTTCTCCACCTATCATATGCGTCCGATAGCGATCGGCTATAGCGGGACGAACGCCCCGAGTTTCGCAGACGTGATAGACTACGCGCCGGCCGCCGCGTCGCCGCCGGGCATCGCCTATTTGCGCGGACTCGGCGTCAGCCGCATCGTCGTCCATCGCGACGAAATGGCGTGGGATGAGTGGGCGAGGTTCGCCGAAAGCGCCGCGCGTCAGCCCGATTTGTTACACGTCGCCGATGTCGGGGGAAGCAGCGTATATTCCGTCGCGCCTGCCGCGACAAGCCGGAGCGCCCTTCGGGCGCGATGGGCGCGTTGGTCAAAATGGTGGTCGTTCGTTCTTCCCTCTCCCGCCTCACGCTACGCCTATCTGATCGCTCAGAATGCGACCGACTCTGCCGTCGTCAATCTTGCGCCAGGGCGTTATGCAGTGCGCGTCGAATGGCTGACCGGCGATAGGGTGATCGGCACGCAGGATTTCGCAGGCGCGATGCCGAATGTGGTCGATCCGGGACAGAGCCTGATCCCGTTTCGCCTCAACGCGCCGGCAGGCGCAACCGGAGTGAGCGCGATGGCCGCGGTCGGCGGTGAGCCGCTGAGTGTCGGGGCCGCGCCCTTGCCCGGCGCGAGTTGGCGGCAGGTCGAAATCCCTTTTGGATCGGACTTACTGCTGAGTTATGCAGACCTGCCGGGCGACGAGATTTTCACTGCCGGCGACGCTTGGCTTGTCAAACTCAGCTGGACTCTCGCTTCCAGCCAGGGCGGCCAGGACGCCGTATCGTTGCAACTCGTTGACGCGAACGAGCAGAAGGTAAGTCAGGCCGACTACTTTTTTCCGGCAGTCGGCGCTTCATCCGCCGGCCAGACATTCATACAGCGATCGATTCTGACTCTGCCGCGCGACCTCGTGCCCGGCCAGTACCGCCTGCGTGCCATCGCCTATCGCCAATCCGACATCGCGCCGATTGGCGAGGAGACAACGCTGGCGACGATCAGAGTCCGCCAGCCGGATAAATTCGTCATTCAACATCCCGTTTCAATCCGGTTGGCCGACGCCGCGCAGTTGCTCGGCTTCGATGCCGAACCTTCAGCCGTTCGATCGGGCGAGCCGCTGCGCGTGACTCTATACTGGCGGCGTCTGCGCGCGATGGCCGAAGATTACACCGTGTTCGTTCATCTCGTTCGGCCCGACGGCAGTTTTCTGACTCAGCAGGACAACCCGCCCCGCAGCGGCTCGCGCCCGACGAGCGCCTGGGCTGATGGTGAAATGGTGATCGACCATTACACGCTCACCATTCCGCCCGACGCCGAACCGGGAATTTACAGCCTTGCCATCGGAATGTATCTGCCGAAAACGGGCGTGCGGCTGGCGGCGTTGGACGCGAATGGACATCGCTTCGCCGGCGACAGCGCGACACTGGGGACAGTGGAGGTCGCGCGGTGAAGTTGGGCGTTTGGATTTTGAAGTTTGGAATTTGGCCTTTGCTTTTTGGATTTTTGATCT
>JACQED010000075.1 GCA_016200785.1 Chloroflexota bacterium | reverse complement strand
TCCAATTCATCCCCGGAGCGGAGTCGTTTGCCCGGACTAATGCTCTGCTTCATCTCGGCGTCGTGCTCGGCCTGGTCGGGCTTCTGTTGTCGCAGGCGTTGGGATGAAGGGACGCTGACCCTTGCACCGCCCGCAAGGGCAGGTGTGAACGCTGATTCACGCTGATCGGAAGCCCATGCGCGTTCATCGACGTGAATCGGCGTCTCCTCCTCGGGTTTCCAATTCATCCCCGGAGCGGAGTCGTTTGCCCGGACTAATGCTCTGCTTCATCTCGGCGTCGTGCTCGGCCTGGTCGGGCTTCTGTTGTCGCAGGCGTTGGGATAGAGGGGCACGGATGGACACGGATGAGCCGAATCCGTGAAATCCGTGTTCACTCCTGCACTTGCATCGCAGGTGCAAGTGTCCGTGTCCCATCCTTCGGTTGAGGCGGGAGGCCGCGCTATGAACCGCGATCTTATTTCCGAGCTCGAACGCCGCATCTCCGGCGAGGTCCGTTTCGATCCATACTCGCGTGTCCTTTACAGCACCGACGCCAGCAGTTATCAGATCGAGCCGCTGGGTGTCGTCATCCCGCGCACGACCGACGATCTGCAAGCCGTGGTCGAGATCGCCGCAAGCTACAGGTTGCCCCTGCTCGCGCGCGGTGGCGGGAGCAGTCTCGCCGGGCAGGCTGTCGGCGAAGCGATTGTAGTGGATTGCTCGAAGCACCTGAATCGAATCATCGAGATCAACGCGGAGGAGCGCTGGGCGCGCGCCCAGCCCGGCGTCGTATGTGATCCTCTGAATGCCGCCCTGCGCCCGATGGGGCTGATGGTTGGAACTGATCCGGCCTCTTCTAATCGCGCGACCGTCGGCGGGATGATCGCTAACAATTCGACTGGCGCGCATTCGATAATCTACGGCATGACCGCCGATCACGTCCTCTCGGCGGATGTGATCCTTGCCGATGGCACGCGGGCGACCTTTGGCCCGGTCGCCTCGCCTTCGGGGAAAATGGAGGCTGAGGGCCTCGAGGGGCAAATCTACCGCGAGACGGCGCGCCTCGTCACACAACACGCCGATGCCATCCGGGCGCGCTATCCGCGCACGTGGCGACGCTCATCAGGTTATGCGCTGAACTATCTGCTGCCGCCGCATGGCTTCACCACCTCGCGGCCAGCAGGTTGGGATTGGGCGAATAAGCCCGACACCCGACACCCGTCACCCGCCACCTATCCCCCATCCAGTTTCAATCTGGCGAAACTCCTGTGCGGTTCGGAAGGGACGCTGGCGGTGATCACCGAGGCGAAGTTGAATCTTGTGCCACGCCCGAAGATGACTGCGCTGTGCGTGGCGCACTTCGACAGTGTCGTGGCATCTGCCGAGGCGACGCCGGCCATACTCGAAACGGAGCCGGCGGCGGTCGAACTCATCGATCAAGTGATGATCGACCTTACCCGCGATGCGCCGGCCTATGCCCGGCAACTGACATTCATCGAAGGCCATCCGGCGGCGGTGCTCATCGTCGAGTATTACGGCGAGAGCGAAGCCGAGCTGCGCGGCAAGGTCGAACGGCTCGAAGCCCACTTGCAGAGTCGCGGGCTGGCAAAGACGTTTGTCCGCGCGATGACGGCCGCCGAGCAAGCGAATGTATGGAGCGTGCGGAAGGCCGGTCTCGGCCTGCTGATGTCGGTGCGCGGCGATCACAAGCCGGTGGCGTTCATGGAAGACGTCGCCGTGCCCGTGGACAAGTTGGGCGATTACGTGCGAGCGGTTCAGCGCATCTTCGAGGAGCACGGCCTTCAATCTGCGTACTACGCCCACGCTTCGGCTGGCTGTCTGCACATCCGCCCCCTGATCAATCTCAAGACCGTCGAGGGGACAGCAACGATGCGGCAGGTGGCCGAGTCGGTGCTAGAAGTCGTCACGGCGATGGGCGGCTCGATGAGCGGCGAGCACGGCGACGGCCTGTCGCGTTCGTGCTGGAACGAGCGTCTTTTCGGGCCGGAACTCTACGGCGCGTTCTGCGAACTCAAGCGCGCTTTCGATCCGGAAAACCGCCTCAACCCCGGCAAGATCGTGGACGCGCCGCCGATGACCGAGAATCTCCGCTACGGCGCGGCCTACCACACGACCCCGATCGCGACCCGTCTCGACTTTTCGGACTACGGCGGCTTTGCGAAGGCGGTCGAGATGTGCAATGGGGCAGGCGTGTGCCGCAAGACGAGTGAAGGCGTTATGTGCCCATCGTACGTGGCGACGCGCGAAGAGGAACATTCGACGCGAGGCCGGGCCAACGCTCTGCGCGCCGCGCTCTCGGGCCATCTGCCAGCGGAGGCGCTCACCGAGCACCGCATGTACAAAGTCATGGAGTTGTGCATCGAATGCAAAGGCTGTAAAGCCGAGTGCCCGAGCGCAGTGGACATGGCGAAAATCAAGGTTGAGTTTCTGTCGCAGTATTACGAGCGACACGGCACGCCGTTGAGGGCAAGGTTGTTTGCGAACATCGGTGGCTTATCGCGTATGGCGTATCGCTTATCGCCTGTCATCAACTGGCTGCTGGCGCAGCCATTGGTGCGGGCGATCAACGAGCGACTATTCGGGATTGCCCGGCAGCGCACCCTCCCGCCCTTTGCCGCCCAGCCTTTTGAACAGTGGTACGCCGAATACCGCAAGGCGTTTTGCGCGCGGGACACGGTGCGCGTCGCCAATCTTCCCTCGCCGGCGGGGCAGGGGGGCGGGGTGCGGCAGGTCGTTCTCTTCCACGACACGTTCAACAACTACAATCACCCCGAAACGGCCATCGCCGCGACGCGCCTGCTCGACGCCGCTGGCTTCGAAGTTCTGCTCGTGCCGAAGAAATGTTGCGGGCGACCGATGATCTCGAAAGGATTGCTCGAAGACGCGCGGGCAAATGCGGCCCACAACGTGGCCGTCCTCGCGCCGTACGCCGAGCGGCGCATCCCGATCGTCGGCCTTGAACCATCGTGCCTGCTCACACTGCGGGACGAATACCTCGACCTCCTGGCGGGCGACCCGCGCGCCAAAATCGTCGCGGAGCAGGCTTTCATGCTGGAAGAATTCTTGACCGGCCTGGCGGAGCGCGGCGGATTGAACGTGCGCTGGAAGCCCGCGAACGGATCGCCCCGCAAGATTCTCGTCCACGGCCACTGTTACCAAAAGGCCCTCGTCGGCACGCAGCCTTTGGTCGCGATGCTTAGACTGCCCGGCTGGGAGGTGACCGAAATCCCCTCCGGCTGTTGCGGCATGGCCGGGTCTTTCGGCTACGAGGCCGAGCACTATGACCTCTCGCTCAAGATCGGCGAAGACCGGCTATTCCCGGCGGTGCGCGCCGCCGGGCCGGAGGTGACGATCGCGGCGGCGGGGATGTCGTGCCGCCATCAAATCGCGCACGCGACCGGGCGCGCGCCGAGACATCCGGCTGAACTGCTGGCCGAGGCATTGGCATAGCGGCTCAACGCCGAGGCGCACAGACGCAAGGGCGCGAGCGAGAACTTGGCGGCTTCGCGCCTTTTACTTATAGGACTTACGCATTTGGCCCGGCGAACTTAACCACGAAGCCACAAAGACACGAAGAAAGCCTTTGTGATTCCTTTGTGCCTTTGTGTCTTCGTGGTGAGAATATGCATTAAGTGCGGAACTCCTAACCTAAAGATGTCTCTCACGTGAATCCCAATCGTGAGTTCACCGTCCAGCACGCTTTCAAGACTGACCGGCGATCGCCTGTGCGCTGGGTCATCTCCCACGTCTTGCGCCATAAAGCGATCATCGCGATGTTCTTCTTCGGCGCGATCGGCAACGCGGCGATGGCTGCCGTGCCGCCGGTGTTGATCGGCACGGCCTTCAACGCGTTGTTGGCCTCGCCGCCGGATTTCCGGCGTGTGGGCCTTGCGGCGATGTGGATCGTCATTTCGCAATTGGCGCGAGGCGTGATTCAACTTGGGCGCAACTTCGGAGCGGAACTGATCGGCCAGCGGCTGGAACGCGACATCCGCGACGAACTTTACGCCAGCCTGCTGGGCAAGAGCATGGCTTTCCACAGCCTCAGGCCGGTGGGCGAGGTCATGGCCCGGGCGACGAATGACGTGCGCGAGATCAACTTGATGCTCAACCCCGGCGTCAACCTCGTCGTCGGCTCCGCCGCGTTCCTGCTCATGCCGGTGGTCTTCGCCGCCCGCTACCACACGGCGCTCGTCCTCGCTCCGCTGCTGTACATTGCCGCGTACGCCGTTGCCCTGTGGCAGTATCTGGCAGAACTCCGCCCGATCACCGACAGCGCGCGCCAGAGATTCGGGCAGATGAACGCTGGCCTGGCCGAGGCCGTGGATGGAATTGAGACGGTGAAAGGCATGGCGCGCGAGACGCAAACCGTCGAGGGCTTTGAAAAAGACGCCGCCGGGTATCGCGCCGCTTTCGTTCATCAAGGCGACGTGGAAGCGAGGTTCTTGCCGCTGTTGATTTACGGCCTGATGCAGGGCGCGGCTTTCCTGCACGCCCTGTGGTTGTTTCGCGACGGCGCGCTGAACGTGGGGCAGGTGGTCGGTTACATGGGGTTGATTCAACTGTTCAACTTCCCGACCTTTGTCTCGCTCTTCGCTTATTCTCAAATCTCGCTGGGGATGGCCGGCGCGCGGCGCATTCTCGAACTCATCCAGGCCGAAACCGAGTTAGACGAAAATCGCGCCGGCCACGACCGGCCGATGGCCGGCGCGATTGAATTCGACGACGTGAGTTTCGGCTACCGCGATGGCCCGGCCGCGCTCGCCGGCGTTTCGCTCAAGGTCGCTCCGGGTCAAACGGTGGCGATCGTCGGTCAGACCGGCGCGGGCAAGACGACGCTCGCCAAGTTGATCAACCGCACTTACGACGCGACGGGCGGGGTGTTGAGAGTGGACGGGGTGAACGTGCGCGATTGGAATCTCGAAACACTGCGCCAGCAGATTTCGATCATCGAGCAGGACATCTTTTTGTTTTCGCGCCCGATCGCAGACAACGTCGCCTTCGGCTGTCCGGGCGCGACGCAGGCCGAAATCGAGGAGGCCGCCCGGGCCGCGCAGGCGCACGACTTTATCACGGAGTTTCCCGACAGCTACGCCACGCGCGTCGGCGAGCGCGGCGTCACGCTCTCCGGCGGACAGCGCCAGCGCATCGCGTTGGCCCGCGCCCTTCTCACCGATCCCCGCATTCTGATCCTCGACGACGCGACGAGCGCGATTGACAGCGCCACCGAGGATCAGATTCAGCGGGCCATCCGCCGCGCGGCGCAGGGCCGGACGACTCTGCTCATCACGCATCGCCTGTCGCAAATCCGCTGGGCGGATGTGATCGTCGTCCTGCGGCGGGGCCGGGTGGCGGCGATCGGGGATCACGACGATCTGATGCGCCGGTCGGAGGCGTATCGGAGAATCTTCTCAAGATACGAGAGCCTCACCCCGCAGAGCGGGGCGCAAGCAGCCCCCAGCCCCTCTCCCGAAACGGAACAGCCCGTGTCGGGAAAGGGGAGCAAGGCTGCGGCCGGGGGGTGAGGCATGGCATCCATGTTCGCCGGCCTCGACGCAGAGGCATACGACCGTCAATACAGCGACCGCCAATTACTGTCTCGCATCGCCGCATATTTTCGGCCGCACGGCCGGCGGATGGTGTGGCTCGCGGTTTTGGTGGCCATCATGGCGCTGGCCGGGGCTGCCGTGCCGATCACGATCTCGCGCGGCGTCGCGGCGGCGGCCGTCGGCGGGCGGCCCGCGCCGGCGGCCATTGGCGCGCTCGTCGGCATCGTCCTGCTGGCCGGCGTCGTCACGTGGGCGGCAAATCTAGGCAGACGGCGCGCCTCGGCGCGCGTCATCGGCGACGTGGTGCTCGCCCTGCGCCGCGATGCGTTCGCTGCCGCGGTGGCGCACGATCTGTCGTTCTACGACGAATTCTCCTCAGGCCGCATTGTCAGCCGCATCACGTCGGACACGCAGGACTTCGGGCAGGTGATTGTGCTGATCGCCGACCTGTTCAACCAGATCGCGCAAGTGCTGATCCTCGGCGCGATCCTGGTGACTATCTCGTGGCAACTCACCCTGCTGCTCATCGGAACTACGCCGCTGGTCGGGCTGATGGCGATGGCCTTCCGGCGCGTGGCCCGGCAGGTGACCCGGCAGGGCTTTCGCGCGATGGCGAACGTCAACGCGTTGATCCAGGAATCGGTCACGGGCATTGTGGTCGCCAAGAACTTCAGGCAGGAGGCGGCGATCTACGATCAATTCGCCGGCGTCAATCTTCAATCGTACGCGATCAACGTGCGGCGCGGATTTGTGATGTCAACGATTTTCCCGGTTCTGAACGCGCTGGCCGGCGTCGGCACGGCGCTGCTCGTCTACTTCGGCGGCTCGGCGGCGACGGCGGGCGCGATCGGCCTCGGCGCGTGGTATCTGTTCATCCAGAGCCTCGACGCCTTCTGGTCGCCGGTGACGAACATCTCGGCTTTCTGGAGCCAGTTTCAGAGCGGGTTGTCGGCGGCGGAGCGCGTCTTCGCTTTGATGGACGCCGAGACGAGAGTCGTCCAGCGTGAGACGCGGCCCGTGCCGCGCCTGCGCGGCGAGATCGAGTTCGAGGGGGTGAACTTCCGTTACGGCAGCGCTCAACGCGAAGTGGTGCTCAGCCATTTTTCGTTGACGATCGGCGCGGGCGAGAACGTCGCGCTCGTCGGCCACACGGGCGCGGGCAAGTCGTCGATCGTCAAACTCATCGCGCGCTTCTACGAATTTGAGGGCGGCCGGCTGTCCGTGGACGGACACGACGTCCGCACGTTCGACCTGCGCGACTACCGCCGTCAACTCGGCATCGTGTCGCAGTCGCCGTTCTTGTTCGCGGGGACGGTGCTGGACAATATCCGGTACGCGAGGCCGCAGGTCGGCGAATTGGAAATTCGAGATTTGGCGAGGCAGATCGGCGGCGGGGAATGGCTGGAGGCTCTGCCCGAAGGATTGCAGACTCAGGCCGGCGAGCGCGGGGCGAGGCTGTCGCTGGGCCAGCGGCAGTTGGTCGCGCTGATGCGCGTCCTCGTCCAACGCCCGCCGATTTTCATTCTCGACGAGGCGACGGCCAGCGTTGATCCGTTCACCGAGTCGCAGATTCAAGAAGCGCTCGACCTCATTCTCGCCAACAGCACGTCAATCCTGATCGCGCACCGGCTTTCGACAGTGCGATCGGTTGACCGCATCATCGTGCTGAGGCAGGGGCAGATCATCGAGACGGGCGATCATCGCAGCCTGTTGGCGCAGGGCGGCCACTACGCGGAGTTGTACAACACGTATTTTCGGCATCAAGCGCCGGATTTTGTGGCGGGAAATTGAGATTCGCGGTTTCAAGAAAAGTAAGCGTTCAGGTCACGCGGCCCTTTCTAACCACCAAGACACAAAGACACCAAGTTTCACGACGCTTTCTTTGTGTCCTTCGTGTCTTCGTGCCTTCGTGGTAAAGGCTTGGCGGCGGACTGAACGGTTACCAAGAAAAAAGCCTTTTGAACCGCAAAGACGCGAAGGCCGCGAAGAAAGGCGAGAGCACGGACGAGTGGCCTCCCAAATGAGTTTGCTTGGGCGTGGTTGACATCGAGGCGTTTCAGGCTAAACTATCGAGAGCAATCAATCGGGGGGCGGAGAGCCGGGGATCGCCATGGCGAGCGGCGCAAGATACGGATGCAGGCTATCAACGCGAAGTGCGGCGGTTTGTTGCCGGTGAACGAGCAGATCCGGCGCTCAGTCGCCGATTACTTATCAGGTCACGTATATACGAGTCCTCAGACTCAATAGTTGGGCGGCTTACCGCCAAGTCACGCCCTCGCTGATTGGCGAGGGCATATTGAAGGAGATAAGCAATGAGTACATACGTATTGATTCATGGCTCGTGGCACGGGGCGTGGTGCTGGTACAAAATCATCCCGCTTCTGGAACAAGCCGGGCATAAAGCGATTGCTCTGGACTTGCCCGGTCATGGGCGCGATTGGACAGCCGCCCGCGATGTCTCTATGCAAAGCTATGTGGATAGCGTCTGCAAAATTCTGGACGCTCAACCGGAGCCTGTGATTCTGGTAGGCCATAGTCGGGGTGGCATTGTCATCTCGCAAACGGCGGAACACCGACCCGAAAAAATCCGGACCTTAGTTTACCTGGCGGCGTTTTTGATTCCGAATGGCGAAGCCATGTTGCCAACGGCCCTCAGCGATACCGAATCACTCCTCGTATCGAGTTTGGTGGTCAACGAAGAGCAAGGCTACCATATGCTCAAAGCAGAAGCCTTCCGCGAAGCATTATATGCAGACTGTTCAGAGGAAGATGTGGCGTTAGCCACTGCGCTCTTGACGCCCGAACCCAACGCGCCTGTCGCTACGCCCCTGAACTTGAGCGATGAGAATTTTGGCCGGGTAGCGCGGGTGTACATCGAAACACTCCGGGATAAAGGCGTGACCCCGACCTTGCAGAAGAAAATGTATACAGCCACCCCATTCCAGACAATCATTTCGATGGAGACGAGCCACTCGCCATTCCTGTCCGCCCCGGAGAAATTGGTGGGCCATTTGACTTCGCTATAGTTTTAGCTCGGCCACGCCGCCCAACAACGGCATGAACCCGACGAGTGCTACTAACGCGCAAATCACAGTCGGCTGGAATGCCCCGCACTCGCGGGTTATGCCAACCGTTAGCCGCTTCGCTCAGTGATAAGGTTCGCAGGTAGATCAATGGTGCCGGGCTCGGAACGAAAGGTTGGCCTACCAGCTCGGAGACAATTGCAGGCACGGGCGTAT
>JACQED010000308.1 GCA_016200785.1 Chloroflexota bacterium | reverse complement strand
GCGCTTCGACTCTTCGCGCAACCGCTCGTTGACCAAGCCAGTTGGTTGATCCCGCTCGCAGTGATCGGCGCGCTCGTCGCCGTGTTCCGCGATCGTCTGCGCTACCCTCTCTCGGACAAGCACGGCGCGCTCATCCTTTGGGGTCTGTGGCTGATTACGGAAGTCGTGTTCTTCAGCGTCGCCAACCTTTTCCATGCTTACTATCTCGTCATGCTCGCTCCGCCCCTTGCCGCGCTGGTCGGCATCGGCGTCATGGCGCTGTGGCAAACGTATCGTGATCGTGCGTGGATCGGCACGGGGTTGACCGTCCTCGCGCTCGGCCTCACGGCGGCGTTTCAGGTGATCGTCCTCCGGCAGTACCCCGATCAGCGTGGGATACTCATTCCGCTGATCGTCGTTGGGACGCTGATGGGCGTTGGGGCATTGGTGCTGACCCGGCGCATCAACCGGATCCCGCCCGCCGCTCTCGGCCTCGGCCTCGCCGCGCTGTTGATCGCGCCGCTGGCATGGTCGGCGATTACTGCGCTCGACCTGTACCCCAACTTCAATCTGCCCAACGCCGGCCCGCCGACAGCGGATGAACAAGGCGCGAATCAGCGTGCGGTCGGCCCGCCGCCGGGCGGAACGACCGGCCCCGAGGCGCGCGCTCAGATGTTGATCGACTATCTTGCGCCGCGAACCGATGACACGTTCTACCTCGTCGCTACCCTGAACGCGCGGGACGCCTCGCCGTTGTGACTTTCGGCGGCTTCTCCGGCGGCGATCAAGTCATCGACGCCGAAGGGGTGGCCGATCTGGTTTCGGCTGGCCGGCTGCGGTACATCTGGGTCGCGCCGCAAGAGATGCAACGGCAACACATTGATTTGTTGAAGTGGATCGAAGGGAATTGTCAGGTCGAGGCGTGGCCGGAGGCCGAGCAATTGGCCGGGTGGCGTTCTCGATGCCATCGTCCGCGAATTCGGCGGGATAAGGGATCGGCGTCGGCTCGAACGCGATCCGGCCTTTGACCTCGGGCGCGGCGGATTCGATGGCGGCGACGATCTCGCTCATGTGGCACATCGCGCCGCCGAGATTGAAAACACTTGCGCCTTGTTGCCCGCAACGCGCGGCTTGAATGAACGCTCGCGCGACGTCTCGCGCGTGTTGCAGAAGGCTGTGGCCGCCGTACGAAATTCGGTACGGCTTGCCGGCCGCGGCGGCCAGCATCGCGACCGTCGGCGTCGAGGTCATCCCCTGATCGCGCCCCACGCCGTAAACGGTGTGCGGCCTAAGGCACACACTTGCCACGCCGTCACTCGCCCAATAGACGCGCGCCGTCCCCTCGTTGGCGACTTTGTAAACGCCGTAATGCGTCGCGGGATTGAGCCGCGCGTTCGCGGCAACCGGGCCGGGCGGGTAATCGGACGGCGGGCCGTAGACGGCGACGGAACTCGCAAAGGCGAGTCCCCGCACGCGACGATGCTTCGCGGCCTCAAAGACATTGACGGCGCCGACGACGTTCACTTGCGCCCCACGCACCGGATCGGCCCGGCAGAACGGGATTTGCAGTGCGGCGAGGTGGACGATGTGCGTGATGCCGTGCGTCTCGACGGCGCTAACCACTTGCGCGAGGTCGGTGATGTCGCCGGTCTGGAACGTGACGCGCGCCAGTTCGTCGTCTGACATGATCAGCCGCAGGCGGCGCGCGTCGGTCGAGAGATCAAAGGCGACGACGGGCGTGCCTTCGCGTACTAGTTCGCGCACCGTCCACGCGCCGAGGCAACCCATCGCGCCGGTTATGAGGAATCGTTCTTCTGTCATTTTGTGATTTCCACCCTCTCCCCCGCCGCCGCCATCACCGCCGGCGGCACAACGCCATGCGCCGCGTCGCTGTAGCCAATCATCTGATTTGTCGGCGCGATTTCCATGCGTCGCTTTTGGATACGCGCCAGCCGTTCGCGGCCAAGTTCGGCGCGGTCGGCGGCGAGATCGCCGGGCCACGATCGGATTTCCCCGCGCGCAAATGCGGATGGATCGAGCAGATCGATTCGCCGGGCGCGGAGGCGCAGGTGGAGAAGGTCGCCGTCGCGCAGATAGAGGATGCCGCCGCCGCGCGCGGCCTCGGGCGTCACGTGGCCGACCGCCGCGCCGTACGACACGCCCGAATAGCGGCCATCGCTGATCAGTGTCGTCAGCCGCCGCAGAAACACGTCGGCGTTGATGTACAGATTCGGCGTGGCCATCTCCGGCATGCCGTAGGCCTCCGGGCCTTGCCCGCTGACCACAATTGCAATTTTCAGCGTCCCGCCTTTCAACATCGCGGGAAGGAGTTCATCGGCGGGGATTTCATCACCACGCGCCCGCCGGGAGTTGTGGGTGTGGATCGCGCGCAGAGTCTCGAACGTCAAGCCGAGTCGCGCTTCCAATTTTCCGGAGACGAACTTCACGTCGAGAAGTGCGGCGTTTGCATCGTCTTCGTTCTCAAAATAGACCACCGCTTCGACCTGTTCGTCGAACTCGTTCAATTGCGCGTCGGGCATTCCGCTGATCTTGACGACCGCGCTCTCGAACCAGTTGGCCGCCAGCACGTCAACGCCGCTGATCGCCCGGCGCGGCGTCGAGAGAATGATGCGCTTCGACGGATCGGTCACGCCGTCGGCGCTCAGATTTCCGGCGGCGCGGCCTTCGTCGAGTCGCTCTCGCCATGTTTTCCCCGCGACGGTCGGCGCGTCGAGCGTCATTGGCACGCCGTTGCGCGTCAGTTCGTGCAGCACCGTCTCCATCCCGCGAATTTGCCCGGCGCAACACTGCTGAGCCAGCGCGAACACGTCGCGCCCCTCGGTCAGGCTGTAATTGAAAATATCGGGGATCGGCGTCTCGCGGTGAATCGCATCGAGGTCGTGCAGGCTGAAGTTGACTCCGGCGTGGATCATCGCCGCGACGAGGTGCATGACGAGATTCGTGCTTCCGCCGAGGGCGCTGTGAACGCGGACGGCGTTGGGGAGATTCTCACGAACCAGCGCCGAAGCGCCGAAGCGGGGATCGTCGCGGATCGCCATCAACGACGCCACCACGACATCAACTTGCGATTGGGTCGGCGGGTCGGTGAGGAACTCGACCGCCGGATGGACGAGGCCGAGCGCGGCGACCATATCACGGCTGGAGTTGCCCGTGCCGTGAAAGGCGCAGATGCCGCCCTGCGCGTCGCAGGTGTTGACGGCCAACCGCTTCTCGAAGTCTTTGTGCTGGGTGCGCGTAAGCAGCCCGAGGCCGACGGCGCGCGTGAGAACGCCCTGAAACGATTGATTGGACGAACACTGCAAAATGTACTCCAGCGTGTCGCGGATGTCAGTGGCGATGTCGGCGTGGCCGAGCGAGTCGGCGCGATCGGCGAGGGCGGTGAGATCGGCGCGCAGGTCGGCGGGGATCGTGCCGCCTTTGAGGACGTGGGCCGGAGCGAACGTGGCGAAGACCGGCGGCTCGCCGCGCGCCCGCCGCGTGCGGTCGAGGAGCGCGAGGGCACACACGATCGCCATCGGCGTTTTGTCGCATCCTTGGATCACGAACGCGCCGTGATACGACTGCCCTTCCATCTGGTTGACGACCATCTGCGTGACGGCGTTGCGCGATTGCAGTGAGTAGCACATGCCGCGCGTGCTCTGCGCCGTGCCGTCGCACACGGCCGGGACGCCGAACGCGAACGGAACGCCGCCGCGATTCCAGATGGCCGCCGCGGCGCGGAGCGTCGTTTCGAGATCCATCACGTGCGCTGGGTGGTCGGGCGATCCGCCGATGATGGCGATGCGCGGCGCGTTGCTTTCGAGTCGATCCCACACGTCGCCCAGATCGCATTGGACGCCGAGGCCCAGAATGCGCCGCGCCCGATCCAGCAAGCCGGCGACGCAGATCGGCTCGTTGGCTTTGCCTTGCACGTTATCACGATAGGGGTTGTAGGTGCTTTGGATCGTAATCATCTGCAAATTCCTTTTCACCGCGAAGACGCGAAGGACGCCAAGAAAAACCTTCGCGCTCTTCGCGCCTTCGCGGTTAAGCTCCGGCTCGTTCCACGAGTGGGAGGATATTGGTCGCGATCGAGTCGTCGTCGTTCGGATCGCATTTCACGCCATCGAAAAGAAACCAGCGCTCGGAGTGACTCGCCGATGCGCCGGGGGCGAGTATGACGAGTGGGCCGAGGGTTTCGAGTTCGAGGATGCGGTCGTCGGTGAATATCTCGATCGCAGAGCCGAGGTCGGGATAGCGCGCGTCGGGGTGGCGGTCAAAGGTTTTGACGAACAGGTTGCCGTCCCGTAGATAGGCCAGCCAGCCATCGGGCGCGGTCAGGCCGAACTTGAATTTCGCGGAGCGGCTCCGGTCGTGCCGCACCGTGATGAAGCGATGGCCCCAGCGCACTCGCGGATCATCGAGGCCGGCGTAAGGCCAGATCACGATCGCGCGATCGGGCAAAAGACTGTACGGCGGCTGAGAAAGGGTAACCGGCGCAATACCGACGCCGCCAGCCGCCATGATCGTCAGCGCCCACGGCGCAAGTTCCACAGGCCACGCCCCGGTGTTGATCAGAGTGTGCGTCAATTCGAGGCGGTCGGCGCGCAAAATGACCGCGATCGTTTTGCGAATGCCGAGTGTAGGGTGGGCAGGCTGGGTCAGTGTGAGAGTATCACCGTCCGTCGCAACTTCGATCGGGCTGTTGTCCGGGAGGTAATTGCGCTGAGGGTCTTCGGGCGCGTGCCAGAAGCGATGGCCGCCGTACAGCTGCCACTCGTCGCCGCCCATCCTTCCGAATTGCTCATCCAGCCCGCCGAGTTCGTTGCGCCTGCCCGCAAAGCCGAAATGCACGAGGCGCGGCCCAACGTCCGAAGTCGCGATCAATTCAAGACGGTCGTTGCTCAGGCGATAGCAATTCGGCCAGCCGCGATAGGCGATGCGCTCGATCATTGTTGCCTTGCCGCTTCGTGCTGTTGGACAAATTTCAATTCCGGCGTCGGGCTGACGCACGACCAGCCGCCGTCAACGGCCAGCGTCGCGCCGGTGATGAATGCGCCAGAGTTGGAACACAGGAATAGCGCCGCCGAGGCGACGTCGTCCGGCTGCGCAGCGCGGCCCAGCGGGATCACCGCGCCCCAGTGTTCGTCGTAGTCGGGATCGTCGCGCAGATTGCGCGGCGTCACCGTCGCGCCGATCAGCAGAGCGTTCACGGTGATGCGATGCGGCGAGAGTTCGGCGACGAGATTGCGCGCCAGCATTCGCAACGCGGCCTTGCACATGGCATAGGCCGAGACGTAGGCGACAGCCTGCGCCCCGGTGATGGACGAGGAAAAGATGATGCGCCCGCCGCCGCCCTGCGCCCGCATCTGCCGCGCGGCGGCCTGGGCGGTGAAATACGATCCGCGCAAGTTGACCGC